>JBPYDQ010000041.1:0-3305 GCA_051986135.1 Terriglobales bacterium
GTCAACTTGACCCGGAATTGGACCACCGGGAGGAGTCATGAAAAGCCAATGTTCGCACCTCGACCAGATCAAAATCCGGACGACCGATAAGCATGTCTGTGAGGAATGCGCAAAAACCGGAGACACCTGGGTTCATTTACGGCTGTGCCTGACCTGCGGGCATGTGGGTTGCTGCGATTCTTCGAAGAACAAACATGCGACCAAGCACTTTCACAGAGAGCATCATCCGCTGATTCGTTCCATTGAGCCGGGGGAGTCGTGGATGTGGTGTTACGTGGACGAGATGGAACCCGGCGAGATCGGAGCGTAGTCGTTGGACCGATCAACTTGATGGACTGATCAACTTTTTTGCGCGACCAAGCCAAGGGGTCTAGTATCTAAGGATCATCACTTCTTTTGGTGTGTTTCCTGAAGGCTGAGCAGTCATGGCGAAACCCGTATTGTTAACAGTGGATGATGATCCCGACGTTCTGCGGGCAATTGAGCGGGATCTGCGGACACAATATGGCGCGGAATACCGCGTTATCAGCAGCGACTCCCCGCAGGGAGCCCTGAATCTGCTGAAGGGACTCAAGGTACGGAATGACGGCGTGGCGCTGCTGCTCGCCGATCAGCGCATGCCGCTGATGGACGGAGTTGGCTTTTTGCAGGCGGCCCGCCAGGTTTTTCCCAACGCCAAACGCGCGCTGCTGACCGCCTACGCCGACACCAATGCCGCGATCAGCGCCATCAACCAGGCCAACATCGATTATTTCTTCATGAAACCGTGGGATCCTCCCGCCGAGCATCTGTATCCGCAACTGAGTGATCTGCTCGACGACTGGCAGGCTTCGTACCATCCGCCGTTTCAGGGAATTCGTGTGCTGGGTACCAGGTGGGCTCCGCGATGTTATGAGTTGCGGGATTTCCTGGCGCGGAGTCACGTTCCCTATCAGTGGATTGATGTCGAGGGCTCGGCGAATGATCCGGAGACCAAGCGACTTGTCGAGGCGCTGGGGCGGGATGCGGCGGAACTGCCGGTGGTGCTTTTTCCAGATGGAGACAAGCTGCTGAACGGCGCGCCCGGAGAGGTTGCGCAGAAGGTCGGGCTGCGCACGCGGGCGCAGACGACTTTCTACGATCTCGCCATCATCGGGGGGGGCCCTGCCGGACTCGCGGCGGCAGTGTATGGCGCGTCGGAGGGATTGCATACCGTCATTGTGGAGCGAGAGGCTCCCGGCGGGCAGGCGGGAATGAGTTCACGCATTGAGAATTACCTCGGATTTCCCAGCGGGCTCAGCGGAGGGGATTTGGCGCGGCGCGCGGTTGTGCAGGCGCAGCGCTTCGGAGTGGAGATCCTCGCGCCCCAAACGGTCGTGGGGATGCGGACCGAAGGGTCCTATCGCATCATCAAGCTGGCCGACGACAGCGAGATTTCCTGCCACACTCTGATGATCGCCAGCGGGGTGCAATGGCGGCGACTCGAGGCTCCTGGGGTTGATCGTCTGCAGGGGGCTGGCGTTTATTACGGTGGCGGAACTACCGAGGCGCTGTCGTGCAAAGGCGAGATCGTGTATGTGGTGGGTGGCGCGAATTCCGCCGGACAGGCCGCGATGAACTTCTCCAAGTATGCCGCGCGCGTGGTCATCCTGGTGCGTGGCGATTCGCTGTCGAGCACCATGTCGCAGTACTTGATTGATCAGGTCCAAGAGACCCCGAACATTCAGTTGTGGACCCACGCCAGCGTGGCTGAAGCCCATGGCGATAAGCATTTGGAGGAGATTTCAGTCCTGTGTTCGGACACAGACAAAATCGAGCGGGTGCCCGCAAGTTCCATGTTCATCTTCATCGGCGCCCTTCCGCGGACGGACTGGCTCGGAGACGCGATTGCGCGGGATGATCGCGGGTTTATCCTGACCGGGCCCGATCTGATGCAAGGCGGCGAGCGTCCGAAGAAATGGAGTCTGGATCGCGATCCCTTTCTTCTGGAGACGAGCGTGCCCGGAGTTTTCGCCGTCGGAGACGTGAGACACGGGTCGGTGAAGCGCGTGGCCTCCGGGGTTGGAGAAGGTTCGGTTGCCGTTCAATTCATTCATCAGTACTTGAGCAAGGTCTAGATGGCTGAAGTACTCGAACTGCTGCACAATGTTCCGGTGTTCGCCGGGATTGCCGAGGACCAGATCAACTGGTTCCTCGCCCAGTGCCAGGCGGTGCCTATGAAGGCCGGGCAAGCGTACGCGCGCCAGGGCGATCCCGCAGAATGGATGTTTGTGCTGCTTGAGGGGGAGTACCAGTGGCGTGGTGAGTTCTCCGGCGAAACTGTGTTGCTCGATCTCAAACCGGGCACGGTCACGGGAACACTGCCGTTCTCGCGGATGAAGAATTATGGACTGACCGGACGCGCGCTCAGCGATGGGCTCGTTCTGCGATTTCCCTCGTCTCAGTTTCCACAGCTCGTTCAGAGGATGCCTGAGCTGGCGACTCGGCTGGTCGGGCTCATGTCCGATCGGATCCGCGAAGCCACACGCTATGAGCAGCAACGCGACCGGCTGGCCGCGTTGGGTAAGCTCTCGGCCGGCCTGGCGCATGAGTTGAACAATCCGGCATCGGCGGCCACGCGCGCCACCGGGCAGCTTCGGGAATTGTTAAAAGGGGTTCGCGATGCCAGCATTGAACTCGGCAAGCGCAACCTGACCAAGGAACAGAGAGCAGAAATCGAGCAACTGGAAGCGTCACTGATGCATAACGATGCCTATCCTCAGGACGCTCTCGCGGTCGCTGACCTGGAAGATCAGCTCGATTCCTTGCTGCGCAGCCACGGGCAGAACGATTTGTGGCAGCTTGCCGCCGATCTGGCGCGTCGAAATTTCAAACCCGAGGCGCTGGAGCATCTGTTTGAGACCTTCGATGCCGACACGGCTCGTGCGGCTCTGTGCCGCATCTCTGCTTCCGTAGAGATCGCCGGACTGCTCCATGAAATCGAGAGCAGCACCTCGAGAATCTCCGATCTCGTAAAGGCAATTAAGGAATACACGTTCATGGATCAGGCTCCGGTCCAGAATGTGGACGTCCTGAAGACCCTTGAGAACACGTTGATCATTCTGAATTACAAGCTCAAGAAGGGTGTGTCGGTCGAGCGCGATTATCAGAAGGTGCCGCTGCTTGTGAATTCCTTCGGCAGCGAACTCAACCAGGTGTGGACCAACATCATTGACAATGCCATCGATGCCATGGGTGGCAAAGGCGAGCTGCGCGTGCGAACCTACCGCGACGATGATTCGGTGGTGGTGGAAATCGGCGACAATGGCCCGGGCATTCCTGCCGAA
>JBPYDQ010000042.1:0-7463 GCA_051986135.1 Terriglobales bacterium
ACGCTTTTCGGTGAGATCTACGATTCAGAAACCCTTGTCGATCAAACCTCTGAGACTTCAGATGGCCCAGCAGACCGAGACCCCGCTGACGCTCCCACGGTGCTTGACGCGGGCCCCATCCGCAAACTAGACAGACCGTCAGACAGACCGTCAGACTTTACGCCCGCCCAGCCGATGTTGCCGCCGGGCACGGTTTTAGGGCGCCGGTACGAGATTGTGGCCATGCTTGGCGAAGGGGGCATGGGTGCCGTCTATAAGGCAACTGACAGGGAACTGAATCGGCTTGTGGCCATCAAAGTGATCCGCCCAGAGTTGGCGCGAAACCGGGCCATTATTGAGCGTTTCAAGCAGGAATTGCTCCTGGCCCACTCGGTGACACACAAGAATGTCATTCGCATTTACGATCTGGGCGAGGCAGAGGGCGTGAAGTTCATCACCATGGAGTACATCGACGGTGAAAACCTGCAAGACCTGCTGCAACGCAAAAAGAAGCTGGCATCCGAAGAAGCGGTTGAGATCATCCAGCAGGTTTGCCGGGCTTTAGACGCCGCCCATAGCGTAGGCGTAATCCACCGTGATCTGAAGCCACAAAATGTGATGCGCGATAAGACTGGGCGGATTCTGGTGATGGATTTCGGGCTGGCCCGCACGATCGAGGGCGACAGTATGACCAATACCGGGGCACTGGTTGGGACCATGGACTACATGTCGCCCGAACAAGCATTGGCCCAGACTCTTGATCAACGCTCTGACATTTATAGCGTGGGGCTCATCTTCTACGAACTACTCACCGGAAAGATACCCTTCAAGGCTGATAGTGTATTAGCCAGTCTAATTAAACGCACACAGGAGCGTGCCGCGCCCGTCTCGGATCACAATTCCGCGATTCCGAGTGCGGTAAGCAATATCGTGAGCAAATGCTTGGAACGCGATGTCAAGCTGCGCTACCAGAGCGCGACCGAACTATTGGCTGATCTCGAGGCCTGGCAGGCCAAGCCGGCGGCCGCGACCCTGAATTTTCATGCGAAGGTTGGACCGTGGGGACAGACTTTGCCCTGGCCAACGATAACGGCCATCGCCACCGTAATATTGCTGGCAGCCCTGGGCTGGCTATGGAGAGATAAGCTGCTTTCCCCTACACCCAGGCAACAACTCAGTGCCGGCTCGCAGATTTCGCTGGCCATCATTCCTTTTCGCAACGCTTCCGGTGATTCTTCGCTTGATTGGGTGGGATCCTACCTGGCAGAGACGCTGGGCACCGACGTGGGCCAGTCATCCTCCGTGCGGACCGTGTCCTCCGATCGCATTCAACAGTTATTGCACGATCTGCAACTGACTCCGACTTCCAGCCTGGAGGGGGCCACCGTTCGACACCTTGGAGCGTTAGGCAATGCCCAAGTACTGGTCTGGGGACAATATGTGAGGCTAGGAGATCGGATTCGTATTGACGCTTTCCTGCAAGATTTGAAGCGGGATCGCACGGCACCACTCAAGTTTGAAGCGCCAGATCAGAATGCCCTACCTAGCACTGTCGATCATTTGGCGCAGGCGATTCGCGAGAATCTTTCGCTGCCTGTTTCTGTGATCATGGAGCTCCAGGGACAGGCGTTCAAACCCTCTTCAAAATCGCTTTCTGCAATTCGTGCCTATAACGACGGACTTGAGATGATGCAAATGGGAAGCTACCTTGGTGCCCGGAAGCGATTCGAGGCTGCCACCAGTGAAGATCCAGAATTCGCGCTTGCCTATGCCAGGCTCGGGCAAGCGCTCTCTGTCCTGGGTCACGATAATGAGGCCGAGTCGGTCACACGCCAGGCTGTAGAGTTGAGTCAAGGCTTGCCAGCCCCAGAGAAGTATCGGATTGCGACCATCCACGCCTGGACAATGAAAGACTACTCGAAGGCCATCGATAGTTACGAGAATCTCGCCAAGGTTAACCCGGAAGATACAGAGGTTCAGTCCGCGCTCGGCGCGCTCTATCTCGATACCAACGCACCGGCCAAAGCGTCCGAGCGCTATCAAAAATTACTCAGCCTCGAGCCGAATTCCATGGATGCCCTCTTTGGCATGGGGCGAGCTGAAATTGCCCGAGGGAACCCGCAAGGCAGCATCGATTACCTGAACCGTGCCCTTACGTTCTCAATTCAGTTCGGGAATGACGAAGAGAAAGCCCTGATCCTACATGCCATAGGGTTTGCTTACGTAGCACTCGATAAACCCGATGAGGCACTGCGCAACTTTCAGGAGGCATTAGCTATCGACCGCCGCCTAGAGGTGAAGAGTGCGATTGCCCGCAATCTCAACAAAATCGGCCAGGTTATGGGTCGCCTTGGAAAGTCTGACGAGGCGCTGAAGAATTACAACGAAGCTCTAAGGCTTCGCCGCGAAATTGCAGACAAACGAGGCATCAGCGACACCCTGATCGACTTGGGAAACCTTCAAAACGAGCGTGGACAGTATAGCCAAGCCATGCCGATGTTCAAGGAATCTCTTCAAATCAAGCGCGATTTGGGTGATGAAAACTCACAAGCTTTAGATTTAAACAACATTGGAAATGTTTATTTTGCCGAGGCTGACTACCAGGCAGCTCTCACTTTCTACCAGCAGGCCCTCCAGCTGCGGGAAAAAATGAAAGTGCCGGCGGATGTTGCGGAGACGGTTCACAACCTTGGGGACACTGCCTTGAGGATGGGCCAATTCGACCAGGCATTGACTCAGTATTTGCGTGCACTTGACCTTTACCGCAGCGCCGATGACAAGCGTGATGCAGCCATCGAATCTCACAGCACGGCGGAAGTGTTCAAATATCAAGGTCGATACGGGGCAGCTCTGAGGGCGGAGGACGAAGCGCTAAGTGTTTTTCGGCGACTTCAGGATCATGGCTCCTGGCTGGGGGATATCCTGGGTGGCTATGGCAATGCCCTTAGTCTGCTGGGGCGAGGCGACGAAGCGCAAAAGAGTCTAGACGAAGCTCGCGATATCGCGCACGCGATTAAGAGTGATCCCCTCGCTGCACAGATCCTGAATTTTCAAGGTGACCGGTTCTTTTATACCGGCGACTGGAAGTCTGCCAAGTCGGAGTATCAGCAGGCGCTCCGCACGGCATCCCACACTACAGACCACGACAAGGTGCTGTTTTCGAAATTGAATTTGGCGAAAGTTGCCGTTGCCGAAGGGGACTCGCGGGAGGCCATCAAGGTGCTCAGGGGATTGGCCGCTGAAGCTGATACTTTGGGGCTGAAGTATTTCTCGTTAGAGTGCTCCGTTTATCTGGCAAAGGCGCTGATCAATGTGAAAGATTATCCCCCGGCCAAGCGACAACTCGCCGA
Source organism: Terriglobales bacterium (assembly GCA_051986135.1). GTDB lineage: Bacteria > Acidobacteriota > Terriglobia > Terriglobales > Acidobacteriaceae > Gp1-AA122. The sequence continues at coordinate 3,330 of JBPYDQ010000042.1, forward strand.
AACAGTGGAGAAGAGCGACAAGCTGGGAGCACGAGTGCTGCTGATCAAGAGTCACTTCTTGCTGGCTGATGTGCTCCGCTTGACAGGCAATTCCCCAGAGGCCAGCAATCATTACCGCGAGGCGGTCCGCTTGCTCGATGAGATCAGCAAGGAACCGGGAGCCGACAAAGTAGTCGAGCGCACAGATCTGAAGCCCATCTACCAGGAATCCACTCGATGGCTACGAGCTGCGAATAACATAAACTGAAGACAGCCGGACCTGCGGTCTCAGCCGGAAAATCCCAAAGGTTAGTTCACCGAGAAGATATCGGTCTGCCCAAACTGCGTGGTAGAAAAACTCGGTATCTGATTCGAATCGTCGATGGTGGTTCCGAGGTACTGCGTTCCGCCGCCCTGTAGAGTGGAAGTGTCGACGTTCAATATCCACGTGCCCGAGGATGGGTCAACACGGAAAAAGCATGGTGAGCTCTCGGTGCAACTCGTCCCGTCGGAAAGCGTAAAGTCCACGCGATGAGGAGCAGCGTTTGCAGTGGTGAGATTGGTAAGCTGCACCAACACGAGGCGAGCTCGCAAGGTCGTCAGGAAATTGGGACCGTTGGGACAGGTATTGGGCGGGGTTACGGCCACGAACTTGAATGGAATCGTGCGACCTTTGTTGTATTTCGAGTTGAGAAGCGGGGATATGTAGCCGCAAGACTGTGAGCCCGCAACCTGAATCGGCTGCTCGTTTATGGTGAAGATGGACTTCGTGGTGTCTGACCCACCTCCCCTAGTTGTACCGTGAATAACAAAGTCGGTGACTTCGTGCAATTCGTTCTTCAGGACCACCGGGTTCGTCGTGGATTGGACCGAGAAAATGTCGGTGTCGAATCCTTGGTAAATGTTGGTATCGTTGGATCCGTTGGTGGGATTAACGTCCACCGAGTGGACCTCACATTTTGTCCCGTCAGGTGAGGTCAGATCGCAACCTAGCCCGGTGTCTGATGTGCCGGTGGCCTGAGGGATCTGGGAATAGTTGTACGTGAGTTGCAGGCCGTTCGTGGTATTACTGAAGTTGATGCCATTCAGCGTGATGCCGAAGCAATTGTTCGTGTCGTTGTTGGCGGGGCAAGCCTGGGGGGATGTTGGCGGAGGCACTATGGTTGAGAACGTACAGTCCGCCAAAGAACTGTTCTGTGCATTCACTGCGCACCCAGGGCTCGACGCAGACGTAAATGAAGCCTGCACCGTTATTGGCTGGTAAAGCGTTGCGCTGAATCCACCATAAGCACATATGCCAGTCGGGCTGCCTGACACCCCTGTGTTGACGCTGACCTCAATATTTCCGGTAGTGAGGTTGATGCGGTAGAAGTTCTTCGTCGTTGGGTTGCCTGCCCAAAACGATGTGCCGTTGGGATCGAGCGTCACGACTTGGAAGTTGCTTTCCCCGGTAACGCTGTAGGTCTGCACAGTGGTTCCTTTTGTGTCCAGAAGCTGAATGTTTGAGGAACCGCTAAAGACGACTGCAGCCAGCAGAATGCCTCCGTTTGCGGCGACGGTCGGGAGAACGCGAAGCGCATAGAGCGTAGCGCCCGAGATGCTGGCAAAGTTGGATACTTTGCTCGATGACACGGAGAACTGACTGACGGCGTTGCCTCCGTTCGTAAAGTAGATGGTTTGGCTGTCCGCCGATAAATCTATCCAGGCTGAGCCGCCTTTTAGCTTGTTTGTGTTTACCGGTAACGTCCGCACCAAGCTTCCGCTCGGGCTGTACTCTTCGATAAGGCCGTTCCCACCTGCGTTACCTACATAGGAATTGCCGGCGCTATCGAAAGCAACCGAAGTAGGCTGCCCGCCACCCGCCCCGGCGACGCTGATTTCTTCAAGACCGTTCTGGGGGTCTTCAATGGCCTGCCGCAAAACATCGTTGTTCGTAAGGTTCGTGGTGAACGGATGGTAGGTTGGGTCAAAGGCGCAGCCAGCTGTCGCGCCACTAAGATTGACATTATTGAAATTCTGGGTGATCGTTTCCACCAGCTCGGCTGTGGGAGGCGTGGGATGCCAAACTTGATATTGACCGTTGCCGATTGCCACGAAGACTTCCCCAACCTGCCGATCAAGTGGAATTTGAGCTTGCAAGGACGCTACGGCCGCAAGCATCACGAGTATGCATGAGGTCAATCGAACGCCGCTCTTAAGCGCAGTCATCAGCTTATAACTCCTATAGTCAATTATTCCCTCGGAATAGGTCGGGCTCACCGATAAGGCTCGTTCTTGCCGGGTCGAGTACGGAGGTTACACAATCAACGCGAGGAGACAGCCAGACTGCTCTAGCCAGACTTCCCGTTCAGCGCCGCAATTCTGCACTCCCCCAACCGCCGTGTCAACAAGAATCAGGTAGTTGGTGTCATAGCACAATAGAAATGTCCCCTAGTTGTCGTTTCACTAGGCCCAGGAAAAACGCGGCTGTTTTCATTGTTGCCAGCCTTGTTGGTCGAAGTGATACGGAAGACGGGAAATTCGGCTGCGACGTTTTGGAATTCAGCAAGAGGCGCATCTTTATTGACTGCTAGGTGCCGTCGCGCTCCCGGTGCTCGCTGCATGTCTTCAAGATCGGTGCACGCTGGTCGGCGAGAACCTCTTCGAGTTGAACGTCCTCGCGGTCGCCGCGGACGGTCTTTGAGCCGCTCTGGAGGTGGTGCCGGGTAGAGTCCAGCGTATAGTACTTCACACCGGTGATGGATTTCCCAGTCAAGCGTTCAAGACGCCGAGGGAAGCGCTGAACGACTTGACTAGTGAGGGGGCCACTCCGGTAAGCGAGCGCCACCGTGGACGAGGATTCACAACCTCTCCCGCACCCTTCGTCCCCTGTATCATCTTTATTACAACATCGTCAGTTTAGTCATGAAGCGCAGCATCGACAAGGCAGGTTTCCCATGGACCTTGGCTGAAAACCGGGGTTCAGAAATGCGATACGACAAAGGTGCCTGCCCGCAAGCCGACAGTCTCTTCGAACGAAGCATAATCATGTCCATCCCTTCGTGCCTTACCACGAAGGACGAAGACGACATAATTCATGCTTTCGAAAAGGTGTTGAACCACTATTGCAGGAAGGTAAGTCTGACGCTTGGTACCTGAGAGACCTCAGATTACGGTCATAGGATTCTGGAAGATCGAGAAGAAACGAGCTTTTGAGAAGGAGTGATTGCAATGAGAAGGGTGAGTTGGATGGTGCTGTCAGGGATCTTTGTTCTCGCCAGCCTTGGCGCTGCCAAGGCCCAGAATGTGGCGACCCTATCGGTGAACGTGAGTTCTCTGGGTAAAGTAATTCCCACCGATTTCGATGGCTTTAGCATCGAGGTGGACGATTCGGCAAACAAGTATCTAGGTGTCGCGAGTTCGCCGAACCTCGTGTTTTATCAACTGCTGCAGAACTTGGGTAAAGCGACCATCCGCATCGGCGGAAGCAGCGAGGACTATTCTTGCTGGAACCCCAGCCAGGCGCCCCAGCCGGCAGGGTGCACATTCACCATCACCCAGGATGGGCTGAATGGTTTCATGAGAGCATCTGCGAACACAGGTTGGGGCCCTCATCCTCGGTGTGAATCTGACGCAGAATTCCGGCACCTGGGCTTTGCAGTATGGAGCTGCGGCAGTCAGCGCTGCCAGCGCATTCCCCGGGAGTAAGATGCTCGGCTTCGAGTTCGGCAACGAGCCCGACCTCTATCCGTCCGAGACTCTTTTTGGTCACACACCTATCCGTCCGTCGGGTTGCTCCTGGCCAAATCTCGTCAGCGACTGGAACCCTTATATTTCGGCTTTCAAAGGGAATTCGACCACGGCATCGGTGCCACTGGTAGGCCCATCCTACGACGACTCATCCGATGTGTGGAGGAACTCGTATCTCGCGCCCTTCCTGGACGGCGTGGGTCCATCCAATTTGGGGATAGCCACCGTCCACGAGTACCCTACGGATACCTGCTCTAAAAAGGATGCAAAGGCGACTACGATCCCGGCTCTGCTGGCGGAAGCTTGATGAGCTCCTACGTGTCGCTGGTGACGACGAATAACTGGGTCTCCAACGCGAACAGCCGTGGATTGCCCCTCCAGCTCGACGAGACAAATTCCACCGCGTGCGGCGGCAAAACTGGTGTG
>JBPYDQ010000043.1:0-17338 GCA_051986135.1 Terriglobales bacterium
GATCAGGTACTTGCAATCGAGCAATCGAGCGGCAGGTGCTCGCCTTCCAGGGCTGCTGGCTCGAGCGTCAAGGCAGGAGCCTGAATGAGAGTTCGCTGCCATAGAGCGGCCTAGAATTTGGGATCGAAGCTGGGGTCACAGAATTACCGGTCTTCGACCTTGTGAAACCGCCTGTCATCGAGCGTCTCTGGTGCTTATTGCCGAATCCCGCGTGAACAGGCCCATTTAGCGGGTCTGCTCACACCTCGATTGGTCGCTTCATGCAAACTCGATTGGGTCGCGGGCATCCTAATCACATACTTTGTTTTGGAGGAGGCCTTGCTAGCTGTGGCCCATCGGCTCGGCACGCTAAAGACGCACAGGCTCGAAGCCCAGCTGTATCGCATCCCCATCTACAGCTTTCTAATCCTGCTCATACTGGTGTTTACCCTAAGTCCGCGCATGAGCAGTGCTCAATCCGATAGCCTTGGACATGGATCGTTTGCGTTTACGGCGGGTGCGATTCCGACCATCAACCGCCAGGTACAGGAAGTCGGTCTGGTTCTCACGGTGACCAATCAAAAGGGACATTTTGTGCGTAATTTGAACGAGTCCGACTTCAATATCCTGGACAATGGTCGTGCCCCGGACCACATCACCTATTTTCAGCCGCAGACGAATCTGCCGCTGCGGGTCGCCCTGGTTATTGACACCAGCGATTCGGTTACCTACCGCTTCACATTCGAGAAGAAAGCGGCGGCGGCTTTTTTCCGGCATGTTCTGCACGCGCCCGCCGACCTGGGGTCGATAGTTGGGTTCAATCAGGAAGTACATGTCGCGCAGACGCCTACGCATAATACGAAAGAGCTGGATGCTGCCCTGAAGAGCCTCCATCCCGGCGGCGAGACGGCAGTGTACGACGCCGTTATAACCGCTGCTCGCCAAATGGATTCAATTCCGGATGTCCAGCCGGTTCGTCACGCCATTGTTCTTATGACCGACGGCGAGGACAATCGCAGTCACGCGAAGCTGGATCAAGCGGTCGAATCGGCATTGCGCTCCAACAGTGTTGTGTATGTGGTTAGCACGAACTCAGCGGACGCGAGTGTTGGTCTCGCGTTGGAGGGTGATAACGTCATGCAGCAACTAGCGGAGGCCACCGGAGGACGCCTGCTGCACGCCGACGGTGACGGGGAAGTGGCCTACGCGTTTTCGAAGATCGAAAAAGAACTACGCTCGCAGTATGCCATCGGCTACAAACCACCTAGCAACGCACCGGACGGACTATTCCATCGGCTGATTGTTGTTGGGCCCAAGAAGCTGCACATCTTTCACCGGCTAGGCTACTTCGCCAAGTAATTACCTCACCGCAACAGCACCGAGCTTCGCTCACTTACGAAACTCCCTGTCGGCAGGCCAGCTGTCAAAATGCTACATTTAAAGTTTATGGCGGCGCCCGAATCGCGTTTCGTCAGGGCCTGTAGGGCTCTTCCCGTGGACGTCACGCCCGTCTGGTTCATGCGCCAAGCCGGCCGTTACATGGCCGAATACCGTGCCGTGCGCCAGAAGCACTCGCTGATCGAAATCTGCAAAAAGCCCCAAGTTGCGGCTGAGGTCACCATCACCGCTGCAGAAGCGCTCCAGGTGGATGCCGCCATTATTTTCGCCGATCTGCTACTGCCCTTAGAGGTCATGGGGCAACCGTTCCACTTTTCTACGGGAGAAGGGCCGAAGATCGAAAGGCCGGTTGCCAGTGCGGCTGATGTCAGAAAACTGCGCACCGATCGAGCCGCCGACCTGGGTTATGTATCGGAGGCCGTCCGCCTCGTCTCCATGCATTTCGCCTCCCGCTTGCCGGTGATTGGGTTCTGTGGTGCCCCGTTTACCCTGGCCAGCTACATGATCGAAGGAGGCGGTTCCCGCAATTACGTGCTAACGAAAAAGATGATGTACAACTCTCCCCAAGTCTGGGACGAGTTGTTGTGCAAGCTGGTCACCGTAACTTCCGAGTATGCAGCTGAGCAGGTTCGCGCGGGAGGGGATGCTATTCAGGTGTTCGATAGTTGGGTGGGCTGTCTAAGTGTCGAGGACTACCGCCAGTACGTATTGCCTCGAACCACGGAATTGGTTAACAAGCTTCAGAAAACCGGAGTACCCGTCATTTATTTCGGAACTGACACCTCTACCCTTCTGCCTTCGATGAAGGAAACCGGAGCGGATGTGATCGGAGTTGACTGGCGCATACCGCTGGATATGGCATGGCGCAGCATCGGGTTCAAAGGTGCAGTGCAAGGAAACCTCGATCCGGTTGTTCTGTTTGCCGACTGGAAACACATTCAGGCGCGCGCGGAAGCTGTTCTTCGCCGCGCACACGGCTATGAAGGACACATCTTCAACTTGGGACACGGAATTCTGCCCGAGACTCCAGTGGAGAACGTCAAGGCTGTCGCAGCTTTCGTGCATGAGCATTCGGCCAGTCTCGCCGGGCATGGCCGTGATCTGGGAGCGGCCAGATGACCAGCCCGCCTAAAACGGCTGTGCTCCTGCTTGCTCATGGCAGCCCGGAGTCGCCGGAGGAAATCCCCGACTACCTGGAGCGCGTCACCACGGGACGAACGCTCCCGGCAAAAGTCGTCGAAGAGATCACCCGGCGATACAAGCTTGTGGGTTTTTCCCACCTCACTCGCTGGACGATGAAACAACGCGACCAACTGGCGCGTGAGTTGGATCTGCCGGTTTATTGCGGAATGCGGAACTGGAAGCCTTTCATAGGAGAAGTTCTGAAAAAGATGGCATCCGACGAAATCGATCATGCAGTCGTGATCTGCCTGGCGCCGCACAACTCCCGAACCAGTGTCGGTCTTTATCGGCGCGCGGTGGAAGGCGATGGCAAGCTTCGCTTCACCTTTGATTTTGTCGAGTCGTGGCATGATCAGCCTCTCCTGGTGCAAGCTTTTGGAGAAAAAGTAGCTGCCGGACGGGAAGCAGCCTGTCGGGCCGCCGGTTCGGAACTTCCGGTCATCTTTACCGCCCATAGCGTCCCACAACGCACCATCAGCGAGGGCGATCCTTACCAGGAACAAGCCCAGCGTACCGCCGAGCTGGTGGCCCGACAGACGGGGCTGCCGGTCGATGGTTGGACTTTGGCTTTTCAGAGTCAAGGCATGGCGAGTGGTCCCTGGATTGGGCCTACCGTCGAAGAGACCATCACGCGATTGAGAAAACAGGGTGCGACTGGCGTTTTCATCGCTCCCATCGGTTTTCTCTGTGATCACGTGGAAGTGCTCTACGACATTGACATCGTTTTCCGGCAGTTCGCCGAGAAACTGGGGATGCGTTTATGGCGAGCCGAGTCCTTGAACGATTCGCCTACGCTTACTGCCGCCCTGGCGGAGATGACTCGCTCGTACTTGCGGTTAGCGCGGACGCCGAGCGCATGAAGACGATAGCCATTATCGGTGGCGGCATCGCCGGCCTTTCCGCGGCCTTTAGGCTGGAGAAATATCGCAAGCATCACCCTGATAGTGTGGAGTACGTTCTCTTCGAAGCCAAGCCGGCTTGGGGGGGCGTCCTTGGAACCGAACAAGTAGATGGTTGCCAGATTGAGGCTGGCCCGGATTCATTCCTTACCGAAAAACCATGGGCTGCGGATCTGTGTCGCGAACTGGGTCTGGGCGATCAGCTCATCGGCTCCAACGATGCCGAGCGGAAAACATACATTCTGGTCAACCGCAAGCTGGTCGAGATGCCTGATGGTCTGATGTTCATGGTGCCAACGAAGATCCTGCCGACAGTTTTCTCGCCCTTATTCAGTTTCGGAACCAAAATCCGCATGGGCCGAGAGTGGTTTCACCCCCCGCACAGGGCAGAAGGCGACGAAACTGTGGCTGCCTTTGTGGAACGGCACTACGGGCCGGAAATGGTGGATCGCCTTGCCGATCCGTTGCTGGCGGGGGTTTATGGCGGGCACGCAGATCGATTGAGTATGCGCGCAGTGCTGCCGCGATTTGCGCAGGTGGAGCGGGAGCATGGCAGCCTCGGCCGCTCCATGTTCGCCGCGCGCCGGAAAGCGAAAAGCGGCGCGAAAGATTCAGGTTCCTTGTTCACGTCCCTGGTCAATGGCATGCAGCAGATGGTCGATGCTCTGGTCGCAAAGCTCGCACCGTCTTCGCTGGCGCTTGGGATCAGAGTCGAGTCGGCGCGCCCCGACTCGGGAGGTTGGGAGATTTCGACTGAGCTTGGCAGGAAACATTTTGACGGCCTCATCTGTGCCGTTCCCGCTCATGTGGCTGCCCGCCTCTTAGAACAGGTAAGTTTCGAGCTGGCGCGGGAACTCGAAGCAATCAACTACGCTTCGTCGATCACCATCAGTCTAGGGTACGCGGGGAAGGTTCGAGGCAGCCTGCCTCCCGGGTTCGGTTTTCTCGTACCCCGCAGTCAAGGACCGAGGATCGTGGCGTGCACCTTTGTACATACGAAGTTCCCGCACCGCGCGCCTTCCGATCGTGCTCTGCTGCGGTGTTTCATGGCCGGCGCGGGTAATGAGGAGCTATGGAGCGGTCCGGATCAACAGATTGTCAAAGTCGTTCGCAGGGAACTGCGCGAAATTCTCGCTCTCACGGCGGAGCCGCTTTTTGCTCGCGTGTACCGTTGGGATCGCGCCATGGCACAATACGAAGTCGGCCATTTGGAGCGCCTGGACCGGATCGAGCAGGTGCGGAGGCAAACGCCCGGTCTTTTTCTTGCAGGAAATGGGTATAGGGGCATTGGTGTTCCCGACTGCATTCGCTCCGGAAACGAAGCTGCAGACTCCGCCTTGAATTTCGTGGGAATACCGCAAGCAAGTGCCTCGCAGTTCGCGTGAAGGACATTTAGGGTGGATGTCCTACGGTCGGCGTGGAGTCGTGGCCCTACTTCGGCCGGCTCACTAGCCCGCCGTTCTCGACCCGCAGGTCGCGCACGAACACCGGTAACTTCAGCTGCTCGCGCTCGTCCGCCGTGGGATTGACCAGGCTACAGCGATGCTTGAAATCAGTGGGCTCGAAAGGTGCGTACCTTTTTTGCCGCGAAGTGGCCTGACGTTATTATGCACACGAGGCTGACTTGCTGCCTTCTCCATAAACTGGCGCGGCGGACTTTGCCTCGCCGGCTGTTGCATGCTGGTTAACCTTGGTTTGAAGGATTGCGCACTGCCGCGTGGCAGCAAACCACACGGTCCGATTTGGTCGGGCGGCCTCAAAACCAGCCTTCGGAATCACACAGCCCAGTGATGCTCAGGATCAAGCTGATTCTGATGCCGCCTGGCCGCCAGCTATCGATAAACCGCCGAGATCGCCCTGTTCAGTATCGGTCGAGTCGCTGGCCAATAACATGTCCCGAAAGTAACCAAGACGGCGCGGAGAGATATTGCTGGAACGGGTTGTGCCGGCGATGACACATGGAACTCGACTCCTCAGTTCCTATCCAATTCGTCTAATAAGGCCTTGACTAAGAGGTATTGCTGCTCTGGCCTGAGTTTGTTCCGCTCGTATGTCAGGTAGAGGACATCGATGGCAACCTGCCCCTCCGTATCGATAAGGGCAACCTCGATGTTGTACTTGTGTTCGGCCACCAGAGCCGTGAGGTCATGCAACAGGCCGGGGCGGTCTTGCGAGATGACTTCCAAAACCGTAGAGTGCGGCGAAAAATCATTGCTCGAATCTATGCGACTCTCGACCTTCACTTTGGCGGGTTCGGGTTTTGCCGATCGAAAGCGGTCGTGCATCAAGCGCTCCAGGTCGACTGCTCCGGACAATACGCCGCGAATCGTCCGCTGGAATCTGTCCCACTCCGGCAAATTCAGCTCCAGGGTTCCAAAGCGGTCGGTGAAGTAGAACACGTCGACCACCACTCCCGCATGATTGGAGAATGCGTTTGCCTTCACGATATTCATTCCCCAGGCTGCCAGCACCCCCGCCAGCTTGGAGAAGAGCCCCGTCGCGTCCTGAGTTAAGACCGTAAGTTCGAACCAATGCCGTCCTCGCCGGAGATCAAGTTGCACCGGGTCCTCGGCAAGCTTGTTGGCTAGTTCCAGATGGCGAAGCACAATTTCCGCGGGAGTGGCCAGCAAATAGCGCTGGGGTAGACCCTCGAGAAAGCTCTCGACCTGGTGGCCACTGTGGAGCGCCAGGGAACGGATGCCGGCTAGGTTCTCATCTTTGGGATCAAGGTGCACTCGCTCGCGATCAATGTTGTGGTTTAGGAAATTAGAGGTGGCGATATAGAGCTGCCAAATGTTGTCTGCCTTCCAGGGGGTAAGCGCTTCGGGATTGACCGCACGAATATCGGCGTAGGTCATTAATGCCAACATTTTCAGGCGCTCCGGTGTGCGGACCCGGGTGGCAAAGGCGCGAATCGTTTCTTGATCGAAGATATCGCGGCGCAAGGTTTTGGACATTTCTAGATGATTCGCGATCAGGAAGCAGACGGTATCCCGCTCGCAGGAAGCCAGATTCATGCGACTCATGCACTTAGTGGCCGCGTCAACACTGGCGCGGGCATGATCAGGTTCCGCCGATCCCTTGCCCACGTCGTGCAGCAGCAGCGCCAAGAGCACCAGTTCAGGCTGTTCCAACTCGGAAAACAGGTCGCCATAACGCTGTTCCCATTGCGATTCGGGTTGGTGGAGGCGATGCAAGATCTCGATTGCCAAGAAAGAGTGTTCATCCACGGTAAAGCGGTGATAATAATCACGCACTACCAGCGAATCGATGGCTACGAGTTCGGGTACCAACACACCCAGAACTCCGAGAAAGTGCATGGCTCGTAGGGCGTTGGCGGCATGGGAACGGGTGAGGATCTCGCGCAAATGCTTCCAAACGCTTGCGCCATCGGGCGGATGTGCAGCCAGGAAGCTCGACGCTTGCTCCACTCTCTGTTCCGTGACACGGCTCAGCTTCAAGCCATGCTGCGCCATGAATTCGAACATTTCGAGAAGCAGATCGGAATCTCTCACTCCACCCGGCTGCTGCAGGAGGATGAATCCGTTGACCACCGAAAAATTGCTGTTCGACAGGCGTGAGCGCCAATTTTGGAATTCGCGATACAACGAAGAACGCGCAGCCGGAATTTCCTCCAACAACTGGGTGGCAACCCGGTGAATGGCGCGCGCATGGCGGAAGTAGGTGCGCATCCATTCTTCCGACTGGACAAGTCCACCGCCGCTTGTGCCGACGCCGCGCGCTGCAGCTTCGGCTTGCGCCTCCCAGACAAGCGTATTGGAATCCCGGCCATGGCGAAAATGCAGAAAGCACCGCACTGAAAACAGATAATCCAGAGCCGCCGCGAATTGCGCTTGGATGGAAGCTGGGATTATGGTGGATTCTGTTTCCGATCCCTCCCGCCGTTTTTCCATCGATGAGATGATGGCTAGCCAGTGCACAATATTGTAATCGCGCAGGCCGCCTGGTCCTTCTTTGACGTTCGGCTCAAGCTGGAAGATTGTGTTGGCGAATTTTTGATGACGCGCACGCGTTATCGCCCCCAATTGCCGCACAATTTGCGGGGCCTCTCGCATTACGAGCCGCGGCATCAAGGATCGATCGAGACGGGAAAAAAGTTCCCCGCTTCCAGCGAGATGACGGCTGTCTAGAGCCGATATGGTGAATTCCGGATTGTTGGGATCGAAACGGTCACATTGGGCCAGAATGCGGGTTTGCGGACTGAGCTGCAATTTTAAATCCCACAGCACCTGCGAGAATGCCCCGATCCGTTCCCGCAACCGCTTAGGGGGGTCCTCGCGGAAAAGAAAAAGGAGGTCAACATCGGAGTAGGGAAACAGTAAACGCCGCCCATATCCACCAATTGCTATCAGGGCGACATCGTCAGACGGATCGCGATGTGCGCTAACCAGTTCCTGCCACAGGCGAAGGACAATGGAATCGACCAGTTGAGTCCGTTGCGCCAGCGCCTGGCGTCCGGAGCCGGAGCGGGTGAACTCGTCCTGAATTTCAGCCAGTGAAGTAAAGTAACTTTGCCGAAGTCCAGTGGTGGTGGCCGGCGTGGACATAGCAAGCCTCAACGGGTGACTGCAGTTGCGGGGAGGGAAGCGCCCTGGTCTAGACGGAGCCGGCTATGTTTTCTACCGGCTGGGTTTTGCTCTTTTAGCAAGATTCCTCATAACGCCGCTTCTCCGCGCTCATCATTCCGTATGCGAATCGCTTCATCAATGCGCGACAAAAAGATTTTTCCATCGCCAATCTTGCCGGTACGGGCGGCTGTGGTGATCGCCTGAACCGCTTTTTCCACCAGGTCGTCTGCAACGACCATCTCAATTTTGAGCTTGGGCAATAAGTCCACGGTGTATTCACGGCCGCGATAAAACTCCGTATGGCCCTTCTGTCTTCCATGACCGCGCACTTCGATGACCGTCATGCCTTCGATTCCGATCTCATGAAGTGCCTCCTTCACCCGATCGAGCCTGGAAGTCTGAATCACTGCTTCGAGTTTGGTCATTGCACCCGTTCAGGAAAAATCAAAATTGCGAGACCGAAGCTTCCCAGTAGTAGCCCTCTTCGCCATGCTGCGTGAGATCCAGGCCTTGCAGTTCGTGCTCATCTGGCACCCGCAGGCCGACTGCCAGATCAACCACTTTCAGACTAATCAATGTTCCGACCATCGCAAGAACCCAAGCGATGGCCACCCCTACCAACTGGTTAACCATCTGATGAGGGTTGCCTTCCAGAACGCCGGATGGCAGCACGGCGCCTTGAGCATTCTTGAAGATGGGATTAACCAGGGCGGAGGCGAACACCCCGGTCAGCAGGGCTCCTATGGTGCCCCCGGCGCCGTGAACTCCGAAGGCGTCGAGTGAATCGTCGTAGGCAAACCGGGCCTTGACCTTGGCTACCATGAGATAGCAGACCAGGCCGGCAATTAGACCGATCAGAAGAGCCGCCATAGGTCCAACGAAGCCGGCGGCTGGAGTGATCGCCACCAGCCCTGCCACGGCACCGGATATCGCACCCAGGGCGCTGGGCTTGCCATTACGGATCCACTCGGCTGCGCCCCAGCCCAGGGCAGCGGTCGCGGCCGCGAAGTGGGTGGCGATAAACGCACTCGTAGCCAGGCTGCCGGCACTGAGCGCACTCCCCGCATTAAAGCCGAACCAGCCTACCCACAGCAGGCAGGCGCCGATAAAACTTAGTACTACGCTGTGCGGGGGCATTGGCTCTTGGGGATAACCAATGCGCTTTCCCAGGTACAGAGCGCATATTAAGGCCGAAACTCCCGACGTGATGTGAACCACCGTGCCGCCGGCAAAATCCAAAGTCGGGAATCGCCCGCCCAGAGCAGCATTCAGTAATCCACCCTTGCCCCAGACCATGTGGGCCATGGGAGCGTAAACAATCAGCGACCACAAAATCATGAACAGGGCCATGGCGCTGAATTTCATGCGCTCTGCAAAAGCGCCGGTGATCAATGCGGGAGTGATGATGGCAAACATCAACTGATAGACCATGAAAGTCTGTTGCGGAATGGTGGCGGCATAATCCGGGTCGGGCTGCGACCCTACCCCGCGCAGGAAAATATGATGCAGGCCTCCGATAAAGCTATTGCCGGATCCAAACGCCAAGCTGTATTCGACCAGTGCCCACAGGACTGTAACCAGTGCCATCATGGCGAAGCTCTGCATCATGGTGGCAAGCACATTTTTCTTACGCACCAGGCCGCCATAGAATAAAGCCAGTCCGGGACCGGTCATCAGCAGTACCAGCGCCGAGCTCACCAGCATCCAGGCATTGTCCGCAGAACCCTTCGCCTCCCGAACCTCCTGCTCCAGTTGCGCAACGCGGTCATTGCTGCTCGGGGCAGAGGATTGAGCGATTGCCCGACCGACCGGCAGGACCATGAAGAACAGCACGAGCCATACTGGGATGAAGGGTTTTCGCATGTGGGCTGATTCTGTCCTTGGACAATCAAGCTTGGATGGTTACTTTAGCCGGTGGCGGCGCTGGCGGGAAATCGAAAGAATTTATGGGGTGCATCACGAATTGTTATCCCTGATGCGGGCCCGGTAGGCCGTGGAGATGGCGACCAGCTGACGGGCTAAGTGTTCAGATATCTCCGGAATACAAAAGCACTTCGGAAAAAAAGCCCGCAGTCATAATCACTCTACCGGTTCGGCAACCGCGGAGAATGTGGTTGTACCGGTTTTTCCGCTGAGGGGAACCGTTTCGCCGCCCGCACTTTGTCCATTCAAGAAGGCATCTTGAACTTGGCCGGTCAGAGCCTGGACCCACCTGGGTGTGGCACCAAGATCGGAGACAAGTGTACCGCTTGGTCGGAGGGGAAAATGTTCCGTTGAATAATGTGCCACCAGAGGCCGCCTGTGTTGCCGAAGACGATCTGCAAACGGTTGGCCAACCGGCAATCGACTCGACAAGACGAGCAGCGCCAGACAAATGATCACCGATGTCACGCGCTGGAACGAGATTCACGCCCTTTTGAGGAGCGGCAGTTAGCCGCAGCCCGATGGTGTACGGACAACTGAGTCCCATCTCGTTCCAAGCTAAAATTAACGAGGGCGCGTAATTGCGCCGGCTGAAGCCGGCGATACCAGGGCTGCGTATTTGGCAAACACGCCGCTATCGTACCGCGGTTTGGGCGGTTTCCACTCACCCGAGCGCTGGCTCAGGTGAGAGGCACTGACCTTTAGCTCCAGTAGTCGCTGCCTGACGTCGATATGAATCAGGTCGCCTTCCCGAACCGCAGCGATGGGCCCACCGAGCGCGGCTTCGGGAGATACGTGTCCGATCATCAATCCTCTAGTGGCGCCGCTGAAACGGCCGTCGGTCACGAGCGCGACCGACTCTCCCAATCCTTCACCCACAATAGCCGCGGTTACGCTCAGCATTTCGCGCATGCCAGGTCCTCCCTTCGGCCCTTCATTGCGGATGACGACTACGTCGCCAGCCTTAATCTTCTTACCGGTCACGGCTGCCATCGCTTCTTCCTCAGATTCGAAGACCCGCGCGGGCCCACGATGCTCGAGCCGTTCGTGTCCACTAATCTTGGCTACCGAACCCTCCGGCGCAACATTTCCGCGAAGAATGACGAGGCCACCGGTCTTCTTCAGAGGGCGATCGAGGGGCAGGACAACTTCCTGTCCGGGTGTTTCTCTGGCCTCGTTTGCTTCCTGCGCGAATTTTTTCCCCGTGATCGTCAGCGCGGTGCCGTCTGCGAATTTGCCATCCAAAAGCCTCTTGGCAACAAGCGGAATCCCGCCGGCCGTGTCCAGGTCTACCGCCACAAACCGTCCCGCCGGTTTCAAATCGGCTAATAGCGGCGTGCGCTCGCTGACCGTCTGAAAGTCATCGATGGCCAAAGGCACACTTGCCTCCTGTGCGATCGCCAGCAGATGGAGAACGGCATTGGTGGATCCGCCCGTCGAGGCGACACCGGCAATTGCATTCTCAAAAGCCGCGCGCGTTAGGATATCTTTCGGCCGGATACCATTCTTAAGGGCATTCAGAATGACCTCGCCGCAGCGAAAAGCGACTTTGTCCTTGCGCTCGTCCATGGCGGGCACCCCGTTGAATCCCATGGGCGAGAGCCCAATCAACTCCATCACCGTCGACATGGTATTGGCCGTGTACTGGCCGCCGCAGGCGCCCGCACCGGGGCAGGCGACATTCTCGAGCGCCTGGAAATCCTGATCACTCATCTTGCCTGCGGCATTGGCGCCCACCGCCTCGAAAACATCCTGGATGGTGACCTGTTTCCCGCCATAATTGCCTGCGGCAATCGTCCCGCCATAGAGCACCAGGCCGGGGATATTGAGCCGCGCCAACGCCATGGCGGCCGCCGGGATAGTCTTATCGCACCCGACTACGCACACTACGGCATCGAACATCTGTCCCCGGCAGACCAGCTCGATAGAATCGGCGATGAGCTCACGGCTGACCAAGGAGGCACGCATGCCCTCGGTGCCCATAGTTTCACCATCGCTGATGGCGATCGTGTTGAACTCCATCGGTGTACCACCGGCGGCACGGATACCCTTTTTCACCTCCGCCGACAGTCGCCGCAGATGGAAGTTGCAGGGCATGGTCTCGATCCAGGTATTGGCGACTCCGATGAGCGGCTGGCGAAGATCATCGTCGGAGAAACCTATCGCCTTGAACATGGCGCGTGCGGGAGCACGGTCGCGACCATCGGTAATTCCATGACTGCGATGTTTAGGATCCATAGGAAGGAAGCTTACCAAACGAAAGACCGGGCTGGCGCGTCTCGTGCCCCTCAGGTTTCATCATCCTCGACGCTGGGAACGGCGCCGAAAATTCCTTCTAAGGCTGCCGGCGACCCGGCTGGTGGAATCTTTCCGTCCCTCAGGATGACGGAATAGGGCAACACAATCTACGCCGAAGCTGCCTCGGCTGCCCGACTGACCGCTGCGGCTGGAGGATGCGGCGCCCCCGTCCAGGGGACCTCATAAGCCAGTGCCTTGGGCAACGGAACTCCGGCGCGCACCTCAATCACATCCACCACGGCGGCCCAATCGCGACCAAGCTGCCCGATCTGCTTGGGATTCACCTCCAGCAAGAGCGTGGCCTTGTGGGTGTCGTCGTCCTGTGCGGCCCGAACATAGGCGATGTCAATGCCACGCCGCGAGACCGCATTCAGAAGGCGCATCAACGTTCCTTGGGTATTGCGATAGCGGATGTGAAAGGCGTGCATATTCGTTCTCCCTAAGCCCACGAACTAATCTTCCAACAGCATCTCTGACAAAGCCGCGCCCGAAGGCACCATGGGGTAAACGTTCGCTTCCGGCGGGCATTCGAAGGTCAACAATTCCGGCTTCTCCGACTGGAGGAAGCGGTTGAGCGTGTCATTTGCTTCTGCCGTGATCTGGTCTCCGATCAAGGCTTCGGCCCGCAGGCGCCGCCCGTTGATCCCGTAGGCATACGCGATGGCGACGAAGTTTGGATTATCACTCATGTCGGTCTCGGCATAATTGCGGTCATAGAAGAGTTGTTGCCACTGACGCACCATGCCGAGATACTTGTTGTCGACGACAACGATCTTGATGGGCAGCGAAAGCCGGTGAATGGTGGCTAGTTCCTGAATGTTCATCTGAAACCCGCCATCGCCTGAAATCGAAACCACCATCGCCCTAGGATTTGCCAGCTGGACGCCGATCGCGGCCGGCAGAGCAAACCCCATCGCCCCCAACCCCCCTGAGGTGATGAATCCCCGCGGCGAACTGGAGCGATAGCGCTGAGCCGCCCACATCTGGTGCTGACCCACGTCGGCCAGAACGATGCTGCTCTGGGGCAACCGACGGAACAGTTCATCCAAAAAGCGGATTGTCGGTTGCGCCAGGCCCTTGGTGTCCAGTTCGGCGCGATCCGGGCCGCATGCGACCTCGCGCCAGCTCGACCAGTCGGGAAGCGACGTGGCCCCGAGTTCCTGGCGGCAAATTGGTATGCTTTCGGCCAGGTCGCCAATCACAGGCAGCGCGCAAGGGCGGACGCGGTCGAGCTGCGCGGGATCTACCTCAAAATGCACGATGCGGGCATGCGGTGCGAAACGCGTCGGCTCACCCGTCACACGATCATCCAGGCGTGCGCCGAAAACCAACAGCAGATCGGTTTCCTGCAAGGCCATGTTGGCGGCGCGGGTTCCGTGCATTCCGACCATGCCGAGGTAATAAGGCTTTTCCGGCGGGACCGCTCCAAGCCCGTGAACGGTCGCGAACGCGGGAATATTCAGCTCGTCGAGCAGGCAGCGCAGCTCGCCGACTGCGCCGGAAAGCTTGGCTCCTGCTCCGACCAAGGCGACAGGCTTTTTCGCTTGTTCGAGCAGTGCGATCAAGGTCTGGCAGATGGTTGAATCGACGGCTACATCGGCCCGCTTGGGATGGGGATCAAATTCCACCGGACCGTTGAATTCAGCCGAAGCTTTCAGCAGGTCCACCGGAATATCGATCATTACCGGCCCGGGACGCCCGCTCCGAGCCCAATAAAATCCCTGGGCAATGACCTCCGGAATCTCGTCGAGCGTGCGCACCAGGTGGCTCCATTTGGTGAGCGGCATGGTCATGCCAAACACGTCGGTTTCCTGAAAGGCGTCGGTGCCGATCAGGGACGAGCGCACCTGTCCGGTGATGCAGACCAGCGGAACCGAATCCATTTTTGCGTCGGCGATGCCGGTGACCAGGTTAGTCGCTCCCGGACCGCTGGTAGCGATGGCCACGCCCACCTTTCCTGTGGAGCGTGCGTAGCCTTCGGCGGCGAAGACTGCTCCTTGTTCGTGACGCGTAAGGATGTGAGTTATACCGCTGCCTTCCAGTGCGTCATATAAGGGCATGATCGCTCCGCCCGGATAGCCGCACACCAGGTCCACGCCTTGTGCGCGCAAACAGCGCAGAACGATTTCTGCTCCCTTAGGCATTCACAACCTGGGCACGCTCGCCGGTTTTGGGGGCCGCTTTCTGGGCGTCCTGGGAGAGCCAGGACATCATGGCTCGCAGGCGCGAGCCGACTTCTTCGATTTGGTGCTGACGTTCTTTTTCCCGCAGAGCCGCAAAATTCCTGCTCCCACTGCGGCTTTCTGCTAGCCATTCGCGGGCGAATGTGCCGTCCTGAATTCGGGCCAGGATTTCTTTCATGGCTTTCCGCGTTTGGTCACCAACCACTGTCTCGCCCCGGGTCAGGTCGCCGTATTCGGCGGTGTTGGAAATCGAATAGCGCATGCGGGCCAGCCCGCCTTCGTAGATCAGGTCCACGATCAATTTCATCTCGTGCAGACACTCGAAGTAAGCGATCTCGGGCTGGTAACCGGCCTCGACCAGCGTCTCGAATCCCTTTTTGATGAGCGAGGTCAGCCCGCCGCACAGCACCGACTGCTCGCCGAACAGGTCAGTTTCGGTTTCTTCTTTGAAAGTTGTTTCAAGAACTCCACCGCGGGTTGCGCCGATGCCATAGGCGTAGCAAAGCGCATTCTCGTGAGCGCGTCCGGTGGCGTTCTGCGCGATGGCCAGCAGGGAGGGGACACCTTTGCCCTCGGTGTATACGCGGCGCACCAAGTGGCCGGGACCCTTGGGCGCGATCATTACCACGTCTACGTCATCGGGCGGAACGATTGCCTTGAAATGAATGCTGAATCCATGGGAGAAGCCCAGCGTTTTGCCGGGATGGAGGAATGGTTTGACGGCTGCTTCGTAGAGCTCCGCCTGGGTTTCGTCCGGCGTAAGGATGTGAATCCAGTCGGCTCGCTTGGCCGCTTCCGCGGGTGAAACCACCACCATGCCGTCCACCCGCGCCTGTTGCGCTGAAGCACGGTCCGGATCAAGCCCGACGATGACCTTGTATCCGCTATCGCGCAGGTTCTGCGCTTGCGCGTGACCCTGGCTGCCGTAGCCTAGGATGGCGATGGTTGTGCCCTTCAGCGCCTCGCTGTTGGCATCGGGTTCGTAATAGATCTTGGCCACAGAACGAATCTCCTTCGCTGAGTAGGTAAGAAACCGACCGGTCGGTCGGCCCCAAAAATGCTAACTGGCCGATCCCAGCTTGTCAAGAACAAACCCTGCAGGCAACTTCTAGCCGGTAATGGGGCATATGGCCCGTCAATTTGCTTGATTCAATCGAACGAATCGAAATTCCAGCACGAAAAAGATCAGCCACTTTTGAGGTACATCTTTCCCGGTTCAGCAGTAACTGAAATTCTTCCCCAAGGGAACCGGTCCTCGAGTGTGGAGGAGGTCTTGGCTTGGGCAAGGGCGACCAGCATCACCACGGCAAACTAGTCCTGACGTTGGCGGGTTACAAATTGGCTTTTTGGGGTCACCTATTTACCATGTCTCCCACATGCCTCGTGAAGCCGTAACCAGTTCCCGCCAGGAGATTTTGCGCGCCTCTGCCCGATTGTTCCGCGAGCGCGGCTACGACGCCACCTCGATGAATGATATCGCCGCCGCCCTGAAGCTCAGCAAGGGGGGGCTCTACCATCATTTCCGGAGCAAGGACGAGATTCTGTTCCACATCATGAACCACGCGATGGAGATCACCGAAGATCGTGTCCTTGCGCCGATTCGCGTTATTGCTGATCCAGAGGAGCGGCTGCGAGCTCTCGTCCGCCTACACATCGAGTTGGTGGTGAGGGCCCGTGACCGGGAAATTACCGTGATTTTGCACGAAAACCATCCTTTGCCGGCCGCGCTGCGCAGGCGAGTGAACGCGCAGAAGAAGAATTACATCCATTTCGTCGAGCAGTTGATCGCTGAAGTCCAGCAGGCCCGCAATTCGAGTAAAGGAAAAGTCACGCCCCGGGCTGCGGCTTTTGCCCTCTTGGGCATGATTAATTGGATCTACCAGTGGTATCGCCCGGAGGGTTCCTTGCAGGAGGAGGATCTGGTCCAGCAGTACACAGAAATTTTCTTTCGGGGAGCGTTTCCGTGAAGCATTTTTATCGGATTTCTGAAGTCGAGGAAAAGCGCCGGCAAAGCGGCAAACGGTACCTTGAGTTCCTGCGGATTCCGGTCATGAGCGCCGGTCTTTATGTTTTGCCCCCGGGCGGCAGCGATCCGCAGAAGCCGCACAAAGAAGACGAGATGTATTACGTACTCCGTGGCCGAGCCCAAATGCAGGTTGGTTCGGAGGACCAAGCGGTTGCGAGCGGCAGCCTTATCTTTGTCGAAGCCGGCGTGGAACATCGCTTCCATGACATCGAAGATAATCTAGAGGTCCTGGTATTTTTTGCCCCAGCTGAAAGTTGAACTCGATTACCGAGCGGCAGTGCCATCTCTTAGCTCGTTGCCACCAGAATGATGACTTGGAAGGATGGGCTGCAAGAAAATTTATGGTGAAGGTATAGCGGCGGCGAATGCCCCGCTGAGACCCAAGTCGCCGGCAAGCGGCATGGAGATCCGTGTCATGTTCCGAGTTGCCACGGAATGGCAGGCACGATGAGCCAACCGCCGGTCGACGGGTGTTGCGTCCTGGCTCCTCTCGCCTTGTTCACGCCCGGCGGCCGTCGAGGTTTCGGTTTGGGTTGTCAGCCGCTGCCCTTGCCCGCGGCGCTATCGAATCGCCGCTCATCGCGGCAATTCGTGAAATCAGAGCAACGCGGCGGCGGACTGTTCCCGGCCGCAATATTTCGCGAGTACACCGGCAGTATCGCTTTCGACGCAGCTTTCCGATCCCTCCGGAGTCGGCAGAGGCTAGGCCGACTATCACCGGGGATCGAATGCTTATGGGTAGCCGAGCCAGATAGTCTGGCTTGTAGCTCAGAGGTTAGGCGCTTTGGGCGATAGGCTTCACCGCCGGTTTCGACGGTACCCAGTAAATCTCCTCGTGTAGGGCTTCCTTAGGGAATCCCA
>JBPYDQ010000044.1:0-3864 GCA_051986135.1 Terriglobales bacterium
CGCCAAACATCGGACGCTTGCAGAGCCGAACAGGAAAAGCAACGCGAAATACAGTAGGACCAGACGCGAGTAAAGGTTATTGCTTACGAACGCGAAAGCCGATACCGTGCCCATCAGCAAACAATTGGCCACCACCAGCTTTGATAGGATAGCCGGCACATTCCAGCCGCCTCTGAAGCCATCAAGCGCCATCTGGAAATACAGAAAGATCCACGCTGCACATGCAATTAGCAGCACGAGTACGTATTTCCCGAAGTGCTGCTCGACAAGAATAGCTTCGGGCACGCGGGCGTATCGAAGCGTTACGGCAAGGACGAGCGAAGCGGCCACCCAAAATATATCGCTCAGAAGAATTCCCAATCGAATCTGGTGGAATTTCATATTTGGCACGATCTGGGTATGCCTATCTGTCGCAAGCGGTGATCAGGGAGCGCTGGCACATGCGAGTGTAGACGATTCGAAAAATAGAATGTGCCATCGCAAGGTGCAGATCCTCGATGATTTGCATATCGGTCGACGGGACGACAACACAGATGTCGCACAGATTCTTCATTTGTCCGCCTTCAAACCCGGAAAGTCCTACGGTCGTAGCGCCTATTTTTCGCGCCACTTCCAAAGCATTGAGAACGTTCTTTGAATTACCGCTACCGCTGATGGCAAAGGCGACATCAGCCGGCCGAACGAAGTTGCGAAGCTGCTCCGCAAAAACGTCTTCGTAACTCGAGTCGTTTGCCCAGGCTGTAAGCGCGGCGACATTATCGGTTAGCGCGATGACTCGGAACCTCTTGCCGCCATCGCAGTATGCCGTGCCCTTGCCCAAATCGCACGCGAGATGAGAAGCTAGCGATGCACTGCCGCCGTTCCCGAAGATGTACACCGTGCTGCCCAACTCATTGGCCTCGACTAATGTGTCCGCAATCTGGTTAATGCCATCATGGCAGAGACCCGAAACAGTGCGCTGTAGCTGATCGAAATACTGTCTTGCGTCCGAGATGTGTGGGACGGTTTTCATGTGCATCTCCCAAATTGAACCTAGTGTCTTGTTACCGAAGAAAGTGAAACACGAATACGCTTTCTCGGGTTGGAGTAAGCCCATTGAAAGGGTTGGGCGTCGCGATTGTAGAGCCGGATGTACTGCATGATTTGGTGGGTCAGATCAGCAACGGAGTGAAAAATACCGCGGCGGATGCAGTCGCGGGTGATCATGCCCAGCCAGATTTCCACTTGGTTCAGCCAGGATGAATAGGTCGGCGTGAAGTGAAATTGAACCTTGGGGTGTTGGGCCATCCAAGCTTTGACGGCCAGGGTCTTATGAGCCGAAAGGTTGTCCAGGATCACATGAATCGTCTTGCCTCGATGCTTGGCCAGCGCTTCCTCCAGAAAATCTACAAAGGCTTCGCTGGTGTGGCGAGGTGCGCAGCGACCCAGAACCTTTCCGCTATGTACCTCCAAGGCGGCAAACAGCGAGACCGTTCCGTGCCGCACGTACTCGACCGTCTGTCGTTCCGGGTGCCCCGGTCGCAGGGGCAAGGCGGGCTGCGTACGGTCGAGCGCTTGAATGGCGGTCTTCTCGTCGATGCAGAAAACGGCAGCCTTCTCCGGAGGTTCCAGGTACAGTCCGAGAATATCTTTGGCCTTAGCTTCGAAATCGGGGTCGGGACTGGCCATGTAGCGCTGCAGTCGGTGGGGTTGCAGCCCAGCCTTGTGCCAGACGCGCATCACCGTGACGTGGCTGACTCCCCAACGTCGTGCCAGACGGCGCGTGGACCAGTGCGTGATCGGCCCAGGCGGAGAGGCTTGCGTAGCAGCCACGATGGCGGCCTCCTTCGCCGCTGTGATCTTTCGGGGGCGTCCGGCACGCGGCGCATCCAGCAGCCCGTCCAGGCCTTTTTCTCGCCAGCACTGCTTCCAGTGCAGTGTGCGGCGCGGGCTCATGCCGGTTTGCGTCTGGATATCCCGCAACGACCTACCCCCGGCCAACAGCAACAAGGCTCGAGCGCGTCGAGCCAGCCCCGCCGCGATCTGCGTGGATCGCACCAGTTGCTCCAACTGGTCACGCTCATCGGTAAGCAAGTGAAATGGGTCTTTGGCAGTGAACATGAGCCTATATACCATACACAGGCTCATGTGTCACCTATTTATGTACCACAACACTAGTTGCTGAGTCAAGCGAGTCACGACCCTTTGGTTCGGGGAAGCGAACTTTAGCCTGGGCAGAAACAAGCCATGGGAGAGACAGGCGCTGGAAAGAAAGGACTTGTTGCCCATTGCCGAGATTCGTTCGTAAACGCACGAACAGCACGTCATAGAATTACGCACACTCTCATTAATGCATGTGCTCGACCTAATCTGATGAAGCTGCCCCAGTTTACATGGCGCGCGCCGAACTTCCACAGGCGCGACAAATCATTGTCCACACAGATCAGCACTAAAACTTGGCCATGTCCATCTATTCGTGTGCCCCAGTTTGCTGGTGCTCTTCACGGCTTACATAGCGCGATATCGATGGAGGGATCGAAAAAACCGGCGTGCACGTTCGGCTTCAACGAGCGGAGTATTTGCGAAAATCGTTGACGCTTGCTGAAGCGCGACGCCACCCGTTTAAGCAGGCTTGAACGGTGAAAATCCCACATCGCACTCGCGACGGGTAGCTGACTCGCGGGAATATCCAGCGCGATCTCGAAATCGTGGTAGCTTACTCCCCGTCCCCAACGGGCTAGTCGTTCCTGACGAGTCCGCTCATTCTCGCCCGTATCCCGAAACGCGTCCTTAAAGGTCTCCCGATGGGTAAAGCGGCTGTAGTCCATCGCGACCTTATCGGGCAGCCACATGAAGAACGGCTCGCCACTCGTGTGGAAATCGGTGTGCCATAGGCGGTTCGGCGTTTCGACAACGATTAAGAATTGGCCTCTCCCGAGCAACTCCCATGCGGCGCGGACGCACGCCAGACGCTCAGTTAAAGTAAGATGCTCCATCACCGCGAAGAAGATGATCGCGTCGTACTGGCCGTGTCGGACGATCGTGGGGAGTTCGGTGCCAGCGTTGCCCTGCACAAAACTGGCCTGGACGCCATAGAGCGCGCAACGGTCGCGGGCCGCGGCAAGCGCTTGCGGGTTGATGTCGATGCCGGTGACGATTGCTCCCTGTTCGGCCATCGCGACCGTGGAAGCGCCAGTGCCGCAACCGATTTCCAGAATGCCCGATCCGGCAAGGTTAAGGAAAGAATCGATCCATGGGACTACGTAAGCTCGGAAGTTGTTCGTGCGGCCAACGACGTGATCGTAAAGGTCCTTCTTTCCCCGTTCGGTATCGAAGAAATTGCTATCCGGATACCACTCAGGATCCTTGAAGAATGTCGCTTTGAGCGTGTCTTCGAGCTGTTTCTCCGCTTCGGGTCCGAGCTGCCGCATCTTCTCCTTGAGCGCATGCGGCAGGGGCGCGGGAACAGTCACGAGCGAGCGCAATGGGATAATCGTCTTGCCGAAAAACAGCTTTGCTTTCCGGTTCGACAAGCTATTAATCCTCTCGGCTTTTAAGATAGCACGTTTGAGAGGCATCTGCTCCGACGGCGGTTTCCGTTGCCTGCGTTTCGCTGGTTACCGGCCATGGCCAGAGGAGTTGCCGGGGTGCACCGCCGGAACCGTACCGGGCCGCGCGATCCTTGGGGGAGGGACTTACGCTTCCATTCTCGCGGGCAGGAATTGTTTCGCACATTTGAGGTCTCCCGCACCGCGATCAACCATCCGCGGCTTTCTCACGAGTGGAGTACAAACTTGCTTGCGCCGTATCGAGTGCGCGATCTCTCCCGCAAGGCGAGGTTCGTGAACACGCGAACAGCACGTGATAAAATTACGCGGTTAGAAT
>JBPYDQ010000045.1:0-13984 GCA_051986135.1 Terriglobales bacterium
GCGTTCTATGCGTCTTGCGCTTACCTGACCGGCATGCTGACGAGCGTAGGATTCGGCGTGTATCCCCTGGTTCTGCCAGCACGGAATCCGGCCTTCTCCCTGACTATTTGGAATACCAAGGCCGGCGCATATGGCTTGAAAATCGGCCTGATCTGGTGGGCCGTTGGGATGATTCTCGCTGCCGGTTACTCTGCTCTCGTATACCGCTCATTCGCAGGAAAAGTGGTCATCGACAAGGACTCCCACAGCCATGGCAACTGAAGAAAGGAAGCCAAATGCACCAATTAACGAAGTTGGGTTCTGCCGTGAGGCGGCAGCGATAGCCTAGACTGTGCCGAAAATATCATCGCGTCGGAATAGCCACAGAATCAATGACATCCCGCTGGAGTCGGCTACTCCACGAAGGCAGACAAGTAACATTGTTACGAAGAAGCCCTTCAAGAATCAGACGGAGTTTTCGGCAAGGCACACGGAGCCGGCACTTGTGACTTCAGGCCGAAATCGATCATCATTTAGATCGTAGGCTTTCCAATAAATTGGCAGTCCTAGCGTTGACCATGGGCACCGAAGCAGAACTTCGTCGTCAAAACGAACGACTTGAATTGCTCCTAAATCTGACGTCCAGGATCACGTCGAGCCTCGACCTGCGCGAGGTGCTGCGCGCGGTTGCGGCGAACATACGCGAAGTCATAGAAGCCGATGCCGTAACCGTTGCGCTACCCGATGCAGCTTCAGGAAAATTCAGAGTATTTGCCATGGATTTTCCGCACGGCAAGGGGGTCGCCAGGGAAGAGTTGCTCGTTACTCCAGGCCCCAGCCATAGGAAAGCGATGGACAGCTTGAAACCGGTAGTCATTGACACGCGGCGTGACGAACTCGGGTCTGAGGCATCTCACATCACGGCTGCGGAAGGCATAAAAACCGCGTGCATGATTCCACTCGTAAATCACGGCCGCGCCCTTGGAATTCTGTTGGTTTCGCGCACGACCGAGGTTCCTTTTATGCCAGAAGATGTTAGTTTCCTCAGCCGGGCTTCAGGACAGATAGCGATCGCAGTTGAAAACGCGCTGGCGTACCGCGAGGTTTCCGAACTCAAAGAGCAACTCGCCCAGGAAAAGCTCTATTTGCAAGATGAAATCCGCTCGGAAATGAATTTCGCACAGATCATCGGAAACAGCGCATCTTTGCGCAAAGTTCTCAAGCACGTGGAAAGCGTCGCGCCAACAGGCTCGACGGTGCCCATCTACGGAGAAACGGGCACGGGCAAAGAACTGATCGCGCGCGCGATACATGATTTGAGCCCGAGGCGCACAAAGCCCTTCGTGAAGCTCAACTGTGCGGCGATTCCGACCGGCTTGCTGGAAAAGCGAGCTGTTCGGACACGAAAAAGGCGCTTTCACGGGAGCCGTGGCACAACGCATTGGCCGCTTCGAGGTGGCCAGCGGCGGGACTATTTTTCTGGACGAGATCGGAGAGGTTCCTCTCGAACTGCAAACCAAACTGCTCCGCGTTCTGCAGGAGAGGGAATTCGAGCGGCTGGGAAGCTCGCGCACGCTGCGAACCGATGCTCGATTGATTGCTGCGACCAACCGCGATTTAGAGGCGATGGTGGCCGAACAGAAGTTCCGTTCTGATCTGTTTTTCCGTCTGAACGTATTTCCTATCCATGTCCCGCCGTTGCGTGAGCGCCAGCGTGATATTCCGCTCCTGGTCCGACACTTCGCGCAGCAATTCGCTAAGCGCATGAACAAGGCAATTGATACGATTCCCTCAGCGACCATCGATGCGCTGTGCCGATATCATTGGCCAGGAAACATTCGAGAACTCCAAAATGTGATCGAACGCGGCGTAATCACTTCCACGGGCCCTATTCTCAGAGTCGATGTAGCTGATCTGAAGATTCCAAACCGCCCCTGCCAGAAAAAGCTTCTTCTTCGGGTTCGATTAATGGTGCCCTTCGCGACGTGCTGAAAGAAACGGAACGTCAACAAATCCTGAAAGCCCTGAAACAGTCCAACTGGGTCGTGGCAGGTCCGAATGGAGCAGCGGCCAAGCTTGGGATGAACAGATCGACCCTGCAACTCAGAATGAATAAGCTTGGAATCTCACGTTATCCCACCTAGCCGCGTCCTGCCTGCTTTCTTCTGAAACGTGGTCCCTCCACATCCTCCTTTCTGTCTGCTAGCAAACTGGCAGCGTGCTAGGAAGCTGGCAGCAGGAAGCTAGCATTCCCCTCTGGCAGTCCTCCTGCCTACCAGCTATCTGCAAATAAATGAAGGAGTTCCTTCGTTCCAGGTTCTGGCATCCGTGTTGCCCCTCGAGTTGCAGCGACAAAGCAAGGCAGATCATTGGAGGCCTGCTATGAAAACCGAACACCTTGCGAACACGGGACAAACTCCCCGGCCAGCACTTGCCGGAGTGCACGAAGGTGCCGCGGTGATGACTGTTGAAGCCTGGATGCCGAGCGAAATCAAAGCGATCTCGCCGCTAGTAGACCAACTGATGCGACTTGTCGAAGGATCGAGTTGCGTCGCGGGAAACGAGTCGGCCGTCGAGCTCGCGCTTCGGGAAGCTCTGAGCAACGCAGTTATTCACGGCAACGAAATGGACGCTCACAAGTTGGTTCAAGTTCGTTGCCGCTGCGAACAGGGAAAAGGAGTCGGGCTAACTGTCAAGGACCAAGGAAAGGGGTTTAACCCCGCTGACGTTCCTGACCCCATGGCGGTAAAGGGCGTGGAAAAGGAACACGGCCGGGGAATCCATCTCATGAAGTCGGCAATGGACCAAGTCTCTTTTGAAGCTGGGGGCACGGTGGTTCACATGTGGAAAGGGCTCACTCGCGACCCAAGAGCAGAAACGCGAACCAACAACGAGCCACGTCGCCGTTCATTGAAAATGATCTTTGAACTATGAACTTCATTCATGAAGTAGGCGCGGCGGTTCTGATGATGATAGTTACAGTTTGGCTGCAGTGTGCTGGACTCGGCTTGCTCCAGGGATCAGTTTTTTGTCTGCCGTTTGCTTCCACGGCGTAAAATTCTCAAAGAGTCGAGGAGTAACAGACCAATGGTATCCAAGGAAAAACTTAACACTCATCAGAGAGCTCTGGGCATCAATCTGGATCCAACCAGCTATGGCTCCTTTGCCGAAATTGGTGCCGGCCAGGAAGTCGCCCGATGGTTTTTGGTGGTTGGGGGAGCCTCCGGGACGGTTGCCAAATCCATCTCTGCATATGATAAGGAAGTCAGCGACGATTTGTACGGTTCCGGTGCGCGTTACGTTTCGAAAGAACGCCTCGAAGCCATGCTCGATGGCGAATGGGCCCAACTCTTTAACCAATTGAACGAGAGTCGTGGATCACACACTCGCTTTTTTTCTTTTGTTGATACCATCTCCACCCGCAACTACGCCGGAACTAACGAACCTCACGGATGGGTCGGCCTGCGGTTCCAACTGCAGCCGGGCGGCCAACCCAACGACATAGTGCTGCACATCAACATGCGGGATTCTTCCAACCCCCTCCAGCAGGAGGCCATTGGCATCCTGGGCGTCAACCTGATCTACGCTGCTTTTTATCAGTTGGAGACGAAAGAATCTTTCTTCGAGAATGTTGCCCAGGATGTCGAGAAGCGCGTAGAAATCGACTATGTGGAACTACGGGGGGCGGCCTTCGAAGGGTGGGACCAGCGAGCGATCCTCGCCCGTTTGGTGCGCGCAGGCCTTGCTGAAGCCGTATGTTTTCTACACACTGGGTCGCCTGCGCCACCGATTGAAGTCCTCCACAAGAAAGCGGTTGTCCTCGCGCCAGGATCCTTCGAACATGTGGATTCCACTCACGCGGCAATCCATGAGCGGCTTCTGGCCTCGGGGGTTCAGCAACTCCGCGCAGAATTAAATGAAGGCCCCGCGCCTGTCGGCTTCTTCTGCCTCTCTACGATGCCGCTCGCGACAACCGATCCGGCTCCGGAAATCCCGGAACTGCTTGAGCGCATCGAGCCGCTTCTCGCGCGTGGTGGGGACGTATTGTTGTTCCGCGAGCGCGAGCTTTACCACACCACCGATCTCGTCAACCGCTACACCAAGGAGCATGTCCGCTTCGTTGTAGGTCTGTCTCTTTTGATTCGCGTATTCGCATATCGCTACGGCAAACTCCCCGGCAGTATGCTTGAGGCTTTGTCTCACCTCCTGGCGCAAAACGTGCGCATTTACGCATATCCGATGACCTCAAGTGACCTCCAGCAAGCGGTTCAAAGCATGTCTGTAACTGGCTGGCAATGGACCGAAAGGAACGGATGGGTCTCCGCCGACCTGCTACATCTTGCGCCGCCTTTCGGTCATCTTTACGACTACGTCCTCGCTAGCAAGTTCCTTGTCCCGATGCGGATTCCGGCAGAGCTGACGGCCGGCGCGTAATTGCGGGGCCGAAGTCTGATCGCCGCTGGTCCCCACCGCGTGTCCCTACCAAAACACTATTCGTGCAGGTCGAACGGTGCCTAAGCCTCTTCGAAAGCTAAAGATGATTGCGACTGCCATGAATCCCTTCTCTGACCGCGTTTTGGAGACACAAGCAGAGTACAAAGGCTTGCGGTGACACTGCAGATACTTGCCAACCGTGGATTCCGCCACCTCGATTCCCAACTTCAGCAGCTCCCCATGAATACGCGGTGCTCCCTACAACGGATTAGCCTGGCTCATTTGCCGGATCAAAGCGCGAATCTCTGCCGTTACTTCCGGTCTTCCCGGCCGGCGCCGTGATTTCCGGCTCCAGTACACCGAGTTCGATGAGAAGCTTCCCAAGCTTCGGACGTGGGTTCGATTCCCATCGCCCGCTCCAGACTAAAATTACTTTCAGATGAGAAGTAGCTCCCGTCAGCCGAGTTTCCAGCTCGCACGGACCGTTGTGCCTACTAAAAGATCGACAAGAATCGCTTCGTTCGTGCTAGGTCGACTTAAGATCCTGTTCCTACTCAAAGAGCCAGAGTTTTAGAAGTGCCCACAACACCAGTCCCACCACGCACACGGCCGATACGTATCCGACAAGCATCTGGAAACCAGAGAGACTTAGCTCGTTAACCCTGCCGGAAGGCGCTGAATTGCCAGCGACTGCATCCTTCTTCAGGCGCAAATGCTTTGATTCGAGAACCAGGAGCGAGAATTGAATTTGGCCGTTACCCTTCCTAAGTTCATCCGCACGAATCATTGCTTCACTCCCTGATTACTCTCAATGCCGCAATCGCGTCTTTTTCTCTCATCAATTAGAGGTGCGTAAAAGGAAAAGGATGCGGTTTTATTGAGTGCACTTTCACGTCACCGCTGAGCTCTCGGACAGACCCTTGACGCGTCCGGAAACTATGGTCGCTGTCGGAGGAAAATTAGACCTGTAATGGAGAGCACGAACACGATAAGTGTCGAATTGAATCTGCCGGTTTGGAGCGCGGCTCGAAGATACTTGGAACGGAGTTAGCTTGAGGCTCAGCGACGATACACTATGTCGCCTCAAGAACCATGCTAGCCAGCACCTTCCAACGCCTCAAGCGGTCACGCCAGAAGGGGCAGGGCGAAGCAATTGGACGAAGGAAGCGTTTTGGTATAAGTTCGCGCGACGAGCGGCGTTCCCATTCGGGAGCGCAACCACGACCGTCAGAAGCGCCGGACTCTACGCTCAGTTGCAAAGGAGGACGGAGGGACCCGGCTGACCGCCCTACCGTCGGGCGTAACCCGCCACGAGCACAGGAGAATCTCGCGGAGACTCTTTTTGGACAACATCCGAATGCGTGTAAGGAACATCCAAGGGCATGTGGGGGGCAAAACGGTCGATTCGCCAGTCGGGCATCCTTGGGCTCTCGGTCGTGCCCTCCCTCACGACGTGAGGGTGTTGCAAGACGACGATTCACTCCTCACCATCGTCTGGCCAGGACAAGGCAAGAGACATCTTTAGGGCGACGCGAGGTAAGGCATGAGCCCTGGGCTTTCGCCGATTCCGCTCTATTTCGTGTTGGTTCTATTACTGCTGGCCGGGATGCTTGGCGTGTCTTTTGCGCTTGGCCAGAGGCACCAGGATCCACCCTCGAGACCTCCCTATGAAGTAGGGGTCGTATCGGAAGAATCGCCAGGCGTGACCCTTTCTTCGAGGTTCTATCTTGTTGCTATGTGTTTGGTCTCCAGGAAGCCTCGGTTGTCGTCGCCATGGCCGATGGATTCTCGCAAGCGACCAACAAGCCGGTACTTGTGAACTTGCATACCTCTGCCGGAACTGGAAACGGGATGTGCAACGTTATGACTGCCTATCAGAACAAAACCCGCTCATCATCACGGCAGGTCGGTAGCTCCGGTGACCATCCATGCAGGTGTTAGTCAAATATGGAGTTCCCGGCTCGTCCTCGCCAGGGCGACAGCGAACTTTCGCCTCTAGCGGCCGGACCAACCGTTCGACCGGCTCCGTACGCGGAATACTCCTTTTTCTGGGCTCGGATGACCCAGCTTGTGCTGGCGGAGGAACCGTTGCAAAGAGCGAGGCGGATCAGGAAGGACGATCTGCCCTCAATCATCGACCCTGCCCGGAAGCGCCCGGCGCCAGGCTCGACGCGTCGAAGGAGCGTCCGCCCCTATGATTTGGCCGCTGGTCGTCTATTTCGCGTTTGTGCTTTTTCTAGTCGCTGCAACGCTCTTTGTTTCCTACCTGTTGGGACAAAGACATTCCGAGCCCGCTACCGGCGAACCCTACGAAGGCGGCATTGTGTCGGAAGGTTCCGCGCGCGTCCGCCTCTCGGTCCGTTACTACCTGGTTGCGACGTTCTTCCTGGTCTTCGATTTGGAAGCGGTCTTTCTGTTCGCCTGGTGCGTAGCGGCTCGGGATCTGGGCTGGACCGGTTATTGCGAGGTTCTCATCTTCGTCGGAGTGCTTCTCGCCGCCCTCGTTTATCTCTGGAAGGTCGGCGCTCTCGATTGGTCGCGGGAACCACGCGGTTCGAGGCGAGCATAGGATGCGCTGGTCACTTACCAAACCGGACGTCACAGGGCTCGTAGCCACTCCCGACGGAGAGCCCTTGGAAAAAGCTGCGCGGCGGAGCGTCCTCCTCTCGCGGCTCGAAGATCTGGTCCAGTGGGGCCGCAAAAACTCCATTTGGCCCTTCAATTTCGGACTCTCCTGCTGCTACGTAGAAATGGCCACGAGCATCACCAGCAAATTTGACGTGTCGCGCTTTGGTGCCGAAGTGATTCGCGGTACGCCCCGCGAAGCCGATCTCATGGTCATCGCCGGGACGGTCTTCATCAAAATGGCGCCCATCGTTCAGCGGCTTTACGAACAGATGATGGAGCCGCGCTGGGTTATTTCGATGGGCTCCTGCGCGAACTCCGGAGGCATGTACGACATTTACAGCGTGGTACAAGGCGTCGACAAGTTTCTCCCCGTGGATGTTTATGTTCCCGGTTGCCCGCCGCGTCCCGAGGCTTTCCTCGAAGGACTGCTGTTGTTGCAGAAGGCTGTGGGAACCGAACGGCGCCCGCTGAGCTGGGTGGTGGGCTCGCAAGAGACCATTCGGCCGCCTCTTCCTTCCATGCGTGACTTGCTGCGACCGACGCGCCAGAAAGCGACCACACTCAGGGAGCCTGACGAGATATGATCGCCACTTCCCCGACCATCGCGGAGGAAATCAACGCCCGGCTCGGCCCTGGCCTTGTGCCCCAGGACACGCCGGATCTCATACCGACTTTTTGGGTGGCCAAAGAGCGTTTGCCCGCCTTGCTCAGCTTTCTCAAAGAAGAGGTAGAGCGGCCCTACAAAATGCTCTATGACCTCACGGCCATCGATGAGCGCAGCAGGGCACATCGTGATGGCCAGCCGCCGAGCGATTTCACGGTGGTGTACCATCTGCTTTCCTTCGCGCGAAATGAATACGTGCGCATCAAGGTAGCCCTTCGCGAAGACCGCCTTTCGCTCCCGAGCGTCACCGACATCTGGCCCGCCGCCAACTGGTACGAGCGCGAAGTGTGGGACATGTTCGGGATCGTCTTCGACGGCCATCCGCATCTCAAGCGGATCCTGATGCCAAAGAGCTGGGTGGGCCATCCACTTCGCAAAGATCACCCGGCACGCGCGACGGAAATGGGGCCTTACCAACTGCCTCCGGAAAAAGGAGTGGCCGAACAGGAGGCGCTGCGCTTTCGTCCCGAAGAATGGGGTATGAGCCGCGAACACGACGGCTCGGATTTCATGTTCCTCAACATCGGTCCTCAGCACCCGGGCACTCACGGCGTCTTGCGCATCGCACTGCAGCTCGCCGGCGAAGAGATCGTCGACGCCATTCCTGAGATTGGCTTTCACCATCGCGGCGCCGAGAAGATGGGGGAGCGACAGTCCTGGCATACCTACATCCCCTACACGGACCGCGTGGACTACCTGGGCGGGGTGATGAACAACCTGGCCTATCTAACGGCGGTGGAGAAACTGGGAGGCATCAAGGTGCCGCCTCGCGCACAGGTCATTCGCGTGATGCTGTGCGAACTGTTCCGGATCATCAGCCACCTGGTCTGGTACGGAACGTTTGCCCAGGACCTCGGGCAGATGTCGCCGGTCTTTTTCACCTTCAATGACCGCGAGCGCGCCTTCGGAGTCATCGAGGCCGTCACCGGTGCGCGCATGCATCCGTCCTGGTTCCGCATCGGCGGCGTCAACGCCGACTTGCCCAAGGGTTGGGAGAAGCTGTTCCACGACTTCATCAAGTACCTGCCGCGCCGCCTGATCGAGTATGACCGCACGGTGATGCAAAACTCGATTTTCAAAGCGCGTACCAAAGGCATCGGCGGCTTCACCGTGAATGAAGCGATCGAGTGGGGCGTTACCGGCGCCAATCTGCGCGCCTGCGGACTCGAATGGGATTTCCGCAAGCGGCAGCCGTACTCCGGCTACGAGCAGTTTCAATTCGACATTCCCACAGCGCAGAACGGCGATTGCTACGATCGCGCGGCGGTGCGCATCGAAGAGATGCGCCAGAGCCTGCGCATCATTGAGCAGTGCTTGAAGAATATGCCCGAGGGTCCTTATAAATCGGATCACCCTCTGGCCACTCCCCCGGTAAAAGAACGCACCATGTACGACATCGAAACCCTGATCACCCACTTCCTCGGCGTGAGCTGGGGGCCGGTGATGCCGGCTGGTGAGGTGCTCGGCGCGATTGAGGCCACCAAAGGCAACAACGGTTACTACCTGGTGAGCGACGGAAGCACGGTTTCCTACCGTACGCGCATCCGGACGCCTTCCTTTGCTCATATCCAGACGCTGCCGTTGCTCTCCCGTGGGCTGATGATTCCGGATCTGGTGGTCATTCTGGGCAGCCTCGATTTTGTGCTAGCGGATATCGATCGGTGAGGACTGCGTAATGCTGAGCGGGGAAGAGATCAACGAGATTGCGGCGGAGACGGCGCACTACCCAAAGCGCGAGGCGGGTTGTATTGACGCGCTGAAGATCGTGCAGCGCCACCGCGGCTGGGTCTCGGATGAAAGTGTTCATGACATTGCCCAGCATCTCGGCATGTCCGCTACGGACGTCGACAGCGTGGCCACGTTTTATAGCCTGATCTACCGCAAGCCTGTGGGGCGCCACGTCATCAGCATCTGCGACAGCGTGAGCTGTTGGATCATGGGCTACGAGCAGATGCGCCAGCACCTCCAGGAGCGCCTGGGAATCGGGTTTGGCGAGACCACCCCAGACAACCGCTTTACGTTGCTGCCGACCGTGTGTCTTGGATGCTGCGACCATGCGCCGGCCATGATGGTAGACGGCGACCTGCACAGCGATCTCGATCCCAAGAAAATCGATGCGCAACTCGAGAACTACAAATGACAGCCAAGCTTGAAAAGCCGCTCACCCAAGACATGCACCCGGACGGATCTGCACTCGACCTGCCGGGCTACGAGCGCGCCGGGGGATACCAGGCGATCCGCAAGGTGCTCTCGGGCGGCATGGCACCGAAAGCGGTCACCGAAGAAGTGAAAAACTCCCATCTGCGCGGCCGGGGCGGCGCCGGCTTTCAAACCGGTTTGAAATGGTCGTTCGTGCCCCTTGGCCAAGAACCGGCCAACCCGACCTACCTCATCGTCAACGCCGACGAGATGGAGCCCGGCACCTTCAAAGACCGTCTGTTGCTCGAGCGGAATCCGCACCAGCTCATCGAAGGGGCCCTCGTCGCGGGATACGCCATCGAGGCCGATATCACCTACATCTTTCTGCGCGGCGAATACACGCTGGCCGCCGAACGGATTTCGCGGGCCATCGCCGAAGCCTATGAACGCCATTACCTCGGGAAGAACATCCTGGGTTCCGGCTACAGCATGGAACTGCATCTGCATTTGAGCGGCGGCCGCTATATCTGCGGTGACGAAACCGGGCTGCTCAATGCTCTCGAAGGCAAGCGCGCCAACCCGAGATCGAAGCCGCCGTTTCCGCCGGTCGTGGGGCTGTTCGGCAAACCCACGGTCGTCAATAACGTCGAGACGATCAGCTGCGTGCCGCACATCATCAATAACGGCGCGGCGTGGTTCCGCGGTTTGGGCCGGACCACGGACGCGGGCACCAAGCTGTTTGGCGTCAGCGGAAAAGTAAAGCGCCCGGGCCTGTGGGAGCTTCCGATCGGAACCACGATCCGCGAAATTCTGGAGGAACATGCGGGAGGAATGCGGGACGGGTTGAAATTCCGCGGAGCACTGCCCGGCGGGACTTCTACACCCTTCGTCGTCGAAGAGCACCTCGACACGCCCATGGACTTCACCGAAATGCAGAAGGTCGGCAGCCGCATGGGCACCGGCACCATGATCGTGCTCGACGACCAGACCTGTCCGGTCGGCATGACCGCCAACCTCATACACTTTTTCGCCCAAGAATCCTGCGGCTACTGTACGCCGTGCTGGAGCGGGTTGGGGTGGGCGGACCGGATTCTAGAATCCATGGAAAACGGCCACGGCCAGGCTGACGATCTTACGAAGCTCGCATTTCAAGCCAAGATGTGGGCCCCCGGCAACACCTTTTGCGCGCTGGCGCCCGGCGCCGCGGATCCCCTCGAGACCGCATTGAAATACTTTCGCGGTGATTTCGAGCGGCACATCCGCGAGCACCGCTGCCCCTGGAGATAGGTATGGCCATTGTCTACGTCGACAACCAACCGTACCAGATGAATTCCGACGAGAACCTACTCCACGGGTGTCTCTCGCAGGGATTAAAGCTGCCCTATTTCTGCTGGCATCCGGCACTTGGGTCAGTGGGCGCTTGCCGCCAGTGCGCCGTGAAGCAGTTCAAGGACGCCAACGACAGAGAAGGCAGGATTGTCATGTCCTGCATGACTCCGGCGAGCGAAGGCACACGCATCTCGATCGCGGATCCGGAAGCTGCCGCTTTCCGCGCCGGCATTATCGAAGGGCTCATGGTGAATCATCCCCATGACTGTGCGGTATGCGATGAGGGCGGCGAGTGCCACCTGCAGGACATGACGGTGATGACCGGGCACGACTACCGCCGTTACGAGTTCGAAAAACGCACTTTCCGCAATCAGAATCTGGGACCGCTCGTGAACCACGAGATGAACCGGTGTATCCAGTGTTACCGGTGCGTGCGATACTACCGCGACTACGCAGGCGGCAACGATTTGAATGCCTTTGCATCACGTGACCGGGTGTTTTTCGGCCGTGAGCGGGATGGCGTTCTTGAAAATGAATTCAGCGGCAACCTGGTCGAAATCTGCCCGACCGGAGTGTTCACCGACAAGACTTTAAAGCGCCACTACACCCGCAAGTGGGACCAGCAGTTTGCCCCCTCGGTCTGCGTCCACTGCGCGCTTGGCTGCAACACCGACACGGGCGAGCGCTATGGAACCGTGCGCCGCGTCGTCAACCGCTACAACCACGAAGTGAACGGCTACTTCCTGTGTGACCGCGGAAGGTTTGGCTATGAGTTTGTCAACAGCCAGAAACGTTTCCGCAATCCCGTTCTAAAAGGCAACTCGGTTTCCGCTGCAGCGGCCCGGCGCCATCTGGGTGAAACAGTTGCGAAAGGGAAAGTGATCGGGATCGCCTCACCGCGCGCCTCGCTAGAAGCCAACTTTGCGCTGCGCACGCTGGTAGGTGCGGACCGCTTCCACTCCGGCATGGCCGATGCCGAGGCCAAGCTGGTTCTACGCACGACCGAAATTCTGCGGCGGGGTCCCATGCGGACACCCACGCTGCGCGAGATCGAGGAATCGGACGCGGTCTTGATCCTGGGCGAGGATCTGACGAATGTCGCCCCCAGAATGGCGCTGTCCCTGCGGCAGTCGGTGCGGCAACAACCCATGGAGATTGCCAGGAAGTTGAAGGTCCCGCTGTGGCTCGATTATGGAGT
Source organism: Terriglobales bacterium (assembly GCA_051986135.1). Taxonomy (GTDB): domain Bacteria; phylum Acidobacteriota; class Terriglobia; order Terriglobales; family Acidobacteriaceae; genus Gp1-AA122. Next base: position 12,372 of record JBPYDQ010000045.1, read on the forward strand.
ACGTGACGCGCTGCAGAGTGCGCGGGGCCCGCTTTACATTCTCACGCCGTACGCCACCCGTCTCGACGAGATCGCCACGGCTACCTTTCACGCCGCGCCCAATGACCTGGCGCGCCTCGGATTCGCGGTGGCACATGCGCTTGATTCGAGCGCGCCCTCGGCCGACCGTTTCCCGCTGGCGGAGGAAATTGCCGGCGCGCTCAAGACGGCGAAGAAACCGCTGGTGATCTCCGGTACGAGTTGCGCGAGCGGGGCGGTCATCGAAGCCGCTGCGAATGTGGCCATGGCGGCTAAGGCTGCGCTCAGCTTTACCGCGCCCGAATGCAACAGCGTCGGCCTGACCCTTATGGGCGGGAACCCGTTGAGCGCCGCGTTCGAAGCGGTCAGGGACGGACACGCTGATACCGTGGTCATCCTCGAGAACGATCTATACCGCCGCGCTCCCGCGCGTGAAGTCGACGCTTTGCTCAAAGCCGCATCGCACGTCTTTGTTCTCGATCACCTCCCGAACCGCACCGCCGAAAAAGCGGAGCTGGTTCTGCCGGCCGGAACCTTTGCCGAATCCGATGGCACCTTTGTCAGCAGTGAAGGACGCGCGCAACGATTCTTCGAGGTTTTCCCGCCGCAAAACGACATTTTGGCCGCCTGGCGCTGGTTGAAGCCGGATTCCTGGCGAGACCTCGACGATGTGCTCGCGGCGATGTCCGCGGCGTTGCCCGCTCTTGGAGCGGCGCGCAGCGCCGCCCCGTCGGCCGCATTCCGCATCGCCGGCGCCAAGATCCCGCGCTCGCCGCACCGCGAGAGCGGGCGCACAGCGATGCTCGCGAACATCGCCGTGTCCGAGCCGAAGCCGGCCGACGATCCCGATTCGCCGCTTTCCTTTTCCATGGAAGGTACGCCCGCGAAGCCCCCGGCAGCGCTGATTCCGTTTTTCTGGTCACCGAGCTGGAACTCCATTCAGGCGGTCAACACCTACCAGAAGGAAATCGGCGGGCCTTTGCGCGGTGGCGATGCGGGCGTGCGCCTCTTCGAACCGGCGCCGGCCAACGGGCAGTCGTATTTCGGCGCCATTCCCGACGCTTTCAAGCCGCGGGAAGGAGAGTGGCTGCTGGTGCCCATGTATCACATTTTCGGTTCGGAGGAGCTGAGTCTCAGCGCGCCAGGCATTGCCGAACTTGCTCCCGGGCCGCATGTTGCCTTGAATACCGATGAGTTTAGCGAAGGCACAGAAGTCGAAGTGAGCTGCGCCGGCGATACCTTGCGGTTGCCGGTGCGCCGTCGTCCCGAGCTGCCGCCGGGCGTGGGCGCTCTTTCGGTGGGGCTGGGCCCCGCGGTCGGACTCACGCTGCCGGTATGGGGAAGGATTGCGAGGCCAAAATGACCAGTCCCTACCCCCTCCTTTCGATCGTAGGAATCGTCATGGGCGCGCTGACCATTGCGGCTTCGCTCATCTGGGTTGAACGGCGGTTGCTGGCGCTCTGGCAGGATCGTTACGGACCGAACCGCACCGGGCCTTTCGGGCTGCTGCAGGTAGTCGCCGACGCTATCAAGATCTTCATGAAAGAAGACTGGATCCCGCCGTTCGTCGACACGCCCGTTTTCATTGTGGCGCC
>JBPYDQ010000046.1:0-8388 GCA_051986135.1 Terriglobales bacterium
CAGCCCGCCGAGGGAGTAGCCGATCAACGAGTACGGGCCTTGGGACTGGGTCCTGCGGATAGCTTGGAGATGATAACCGGCCATATCCTGAACACGACGATGCGGCTCCTCGATTCCATAGATGCCTCTCGATTGTATTCCGTAGATCGGCCTCTCCGTCTGGATATGTCGGACCAGCTCCCAGCACTCCAGAAGATCGGATCCGATTCCATGAGAAAAAAAAACGGGAGGACCTTCGCGTCCGGCTTTCATCAAAACCGGAGGCGAGAACCGCCGTTGCTCCCGGGTTTGTAGAAGGACCGAGGCCATTGTTGCCGGGCTATTCATGTGATAGATGCTTACGGCCGGGAATTCCTGGCCAGCCAGTTCTTTGATTTGAGCCAGCAGTTGTTCAGCAAGCGCCGGAGTGCCACCGAGATCAAAAAAGTCATCGTCTATCGAGACGGATGGTCGTTGCAATACACACTGCCAAATCGGCACGAGTCGCTCGACCATGTTTGTAATCGAGACTTGAGGTTGCATATCCGACTCTGCTTCATCGCGTCAGTAGCGGACTTTTGGAGTGCGCAAACTCCCAGTAAAGCCCTCGTGCTCGTGCATACCTCGGCCCGAATTCGAGTGTTCGGTGATCAATCCGAGTAATCGGTACCACCTTCGAATAATTGCCGGTGGAGAAGATCTCGTCGGCAGCCAGAAAATCGGCATATTTTAAAGCCTTTTCAACTACGGTGATGCCGTCTTGGCGCATGAGCCCAATCACTCGCTGGCGCGTGATTCCCGCTAAGAAGGTGCCGTTGACCGCCGGCGTATAAACAACGCCGTCTTTCGCCATAAAGATATTCGATGTGGCAAGCTCTGCCACGTTTCCCAGCATGTCGCACATCACGGCATTGTCGAATCCCTTCGCGCGGGCCTCAAACAGCGCTCGAGCGTTGTTCGGATACAAGCATCCCGCTTTTGCGTCGACGGGCATCGTCTCCAACGTCGGCCTCCGATAGGTCGACAGCGTTATAGAAAACCCAGTCGGTTCTCGCATGGGTGCCTCGAAGATCACCAGGCACCAGCGCGTAGATTCGGGGTCTGGTTCCTGAACCCAGGGCCCCCCTCTCTCCGCCCAATACATGGGCCTGATGTAGAGCGACGCATCCTTCTCAAATTTCGCTATTCCCTCCTGAGCCAACTTCATCCACGTTTCGACCGATACCAGAGGTTTCAGGAATAGCTTTGTTGCTGACTCGTTGACTCGAGCGCAGTGCAGATCCAGATCAGGCGTGACGCCCTCGAATGCACGAGCCCCATCGAACACCACCGAGCAAAGCCAGGCGGCGTGGCTTCGGACCCCCATGACGGGTAAATTCCCTGCGTGCCACTCGTTTTCAAAGAATGTCCACGTCTTAGACAGTTCAGTGACTAACGCCATTCAAGTCACCCCTTTTTCCTTACCTCTCTGCGCATCTCGGTGCTCGTTAGATTAAGGAGTCGTTTGGACCATCGCCAAATGCGTAGGAGAAGTGACACACTTGTCCCCTTGTGAAAGTCAGCAATTCGACTGCCATTCACTAAATCCATTCCTTGCAATGGCCCTCGGCCCCTTGTAGGAAGTAATTTTCCTGACATCAGTAGATGGCTGCTGACTCTGGCGGAGCGGCAAACCCCACAAACATCCTATGCAGGCTAAACGCTTGTGTGACCGGGGCTTACAGGTTAATTGGCGTTGCGGCGGCCACGCCGGGCCGCCAAGCGCGTGGTAAGGAAATTGCTCGGTAAGGGCAGCAGATGCAGCCAATTCATCCCCCGGTGGGGATGCATTTACTTTCCATGAGGGTTCAGGAGCTGAATGAAACCAGTCGTTCTTTTGGCCACGACCCGTCTTTGGGCCCCCGTCGCTAGACTGGCCATGACCCTGGCCAACGCAGGCTTCAACGTCGAAGCTGTCTGCCCATTGGGGCATCCCGTCACAAAAACTCGCGCCGTCTCGAGAACCTTTGCTTATCGCGGACTTGCCCCATTACAGTCCTTTGCTGAAGCCTTTTTCGCTTCCAAGCCGGATCTCGTGATCCCGGGCGACGATCTTGCTGCTGAACAGCTTCATGATCTGTATTTTAGGGAACGTCCCAAACACGATTCGGCCGCGAAGGCTCTCTGCTCGGTCATCGAGCGTTCGCTCGGGGCACCAGAAAGCTATAGCGTCGTCCACGAAAGGTCAACTTTCATTCAGGTCGCCGCGCAAGAGGGTGTTCGCGTTCCCCGAATGGCCCTGATCAAGAATTTTACTGAACTCCGAGATCTTGTCCCGCAGCTTGGCTTTCCTATGGTTCTGAAGGCCAACGGCACGTCGGGGGGAGAAGGCGTGCGCGTCGTTCGTTCTCTTAAGGAAGCTGGTAGGGCTCTCGGAGCATTGCAAGCCCCTCCCCTTCTGGCGCGAGCCCTTAAGCGCGCTTTGCTGGACCGAAACACGACCTTGCTTTGGCCTTGGCTACTTCGTCGCCGTTCTCTCGTCAATGCGCAATCCTTCATCGCAGGAAAAGAAGCCACGAGTTTGGTTGCCTGTTGGAGAGGTCGCGTGCTTGCCGATCTGCATTTTGAAGTGCTTAAGAAAAACACTTCCTCCGGGCCCGCGAGTGTGTTGCGCATAATTGAAAATGCGGAAATGTTGAATGCCGCCGAAACCATGGTCCGTCGACTCAACCTGTCGGGGCTCCACGGTTTCGATTTCATGCTCGAGGCAAAGACTGGCGACGCATATCTCATCGAAATTAATCCCCGCTCTACGCAAGTGGGACACTTGTCCCTCGGCCCTGGCCGCGACTTATCGGCTGCTTTATTTTCGTCCGTGACAGGGCACGAGCTTCGGGAAAGCCCTAAAGTGACCGAGAAGGATACCATTGCACTCTTTCCGCAGGAGTGGCTGCGCGACTCCAAGAGCGAGTACCTTAGATCGGCATATCACGACGTTCCGTGGGAAGAACCCGAATTGGTCAACCTCTGTATCAAAACGTCTAAAAAGTGGGCTTCTCGCAAGTCGCATCGGGATCGCATTAAAGCCTTCTGGCTTTTGGCCGACGCTTCTTTTGAAGATTCCGTAGGGGCAACACGCCCGGAACCGGTCATTGCAGAACCGGGCCGATCGTGAGATTGCATGGGTGTTGGCCCGCTAGGCTTACTTCGCTCGGAGCAGTTCTTCAGACCGTCAGTTGAAGGTCATCGTTGTGAGATGAAGGACGGCGATTTTTGTGCTAGAGGCACACCCGTACTTCGAGTCACTATGGTCGGCCTCTTCCAAGCGATGCGGCAACGTCTTTCGCCGTCCTAGCTCTACTGAGGCCCAAAGGGCCCTGATGGATCGTGCTCCTATCCAATAATCCGAGCCTGTGTTGATCATTCTTCTGTAGTTTTCTTTAACGCATCCCTTGGAGAAATGCTATGAAAGATTGTCGGCAGTTCTATATCGACGGAAAATGGGTCAACCCAGTCGACGCCCGCGACTTACCCGTAATTAACCCCGCTACGGAGTCGACCATAGCAACGATTTCCCTTGGTAGTTCTGACGATGTGTCCAGAGCTGTCGCCGCCGCCAAAAAGTCATTTCCGTCGTACTCGCAAACCACTGTTCCCCAGCGATTAGCACTTCTGCAAAGAATCATAGAAATCTATCAGTCCAAGCTCGACGAAATGGCTGAAACCATTTCTGCGGAGATGGGCGCACCCATCTGGCTAGCAAGGGCAGCCCAAGCACCAGCCGGCCTCGCGCACTTGACGGAAACCGTGAGAGTTCTTTGTGACTACGCGTTCGAAGCAATCAAAGGCACAACGTTGATGCGTAAGGAACCCATCGGGGTCTGCGGCTTCATCACTCCCTGGAATTGGCCGATGAATCAGATTGTTTGTAAGGTGGCGCCCGCGCTTGCGGCCGGCTGCACCATGGTCCTCAAACCGAGTGAAATCGCGCCACTCTCCGCATGTCTGCTCGCAACGATTCTGGATGAAGCAGGCGTGCCGCCGGGAGTGTTTAATCTTGTGAACGGTGACGGAGTGACTGTCGGTGCGGCAATTTCTTCTCATCCGGATGTTGACATGGTTTCTTTTACGGGATCAACTCGCGCTGGCATTGCCGTCGCCATCGCAGCGGCACCTACCGTAAAGCGGGTCACCCAGGAACTTGGCGGTAAGTCCGCCAACATCATATTGGACGATGCTGATCTCGAGCGTGCCGTGACGGAAGGAGTGCATGCCTGTTTCCGAAATAGCGGACAGTCCTGCGATGCGCCTACCCGCATGCTTATTCCCCGGGCAAAGATTGACGTGGCCGCGGCTGTTGCGCAGCAAGCCGCGATCTCGATATTGGTTGGTGACCCAACCGCAAAGGGTAGCATCGGGCCACTTGCCAACAAGGCGCAGTTTGAAAGGGTCCAGCGCTTCATCCAGAAGGGCATTGACGAAGGTGCAAAATTGATTGCTGGTGGTCCCGGACGTCCCGACGGAATTACTAAAGGCTATTTTGTGAAGCCAACCGTCTTCACGAATGTCGAGAACGATATGACCATTGCACGGGAAGAAATTTTTGGCCCGGTCCTATGCATCATCCCGTACGAAAACGAAGAGGACGCTCTCCGCATTGCGAACGACACCTCTTACGGGCTCTCCGGGTATGTAACATCGGGTGACCTCGACCGTGCTCGATCGATCGCCAAGCAAATTCGTTCCGGCAACGTTCGCATAAATGGCGCGAGACTTGATTTCGGCGGCTGTTTCGGAGGCTATAAACAGTCCGGAAATGGAAGGGAGTGGAGCCAAGCTGGGTTCGAAGAATTTCTAGAGTTGAAAGCCGTTTTTGGTTATATCGGATGAAGGGTACCTGCCCCCGGGGTCGCGGTCGCGATTTCCTAAACCGTGTGTAGGCGGTTCGAATCCGCCCAGGCCCCTAGCTAAATGACCAATTACCGGAAGGCAGTCCAATTTCTATGTTTTACGGAAGTGTTCTGCCTGCCTTTGCGCGTAGCGCGAGAAGCTCCAAGACCACCTTGTTCTGCGCCTGAGCAAGCTGCTCGACCGATTGGCCGTTTGCTTCCTTCAGCACGCCATCGATAATCGTGCGCATCAGTGCCGGCGTGACGTCGGGCATTTCGAGTTTCCTCATTTGGCCCACGAAACCGTCCATGAAATGCTCCACAAAGTGATGGATTCCTCCGGGCCCGCCACCCAAATGCCACTGTAGGCTAGGGCCCAGCACACCCCACCGAAGCCCCGGCCCATAGCACACGGCCATGTCTGCATCCTCCACACTGAGGACGCCTTGCTGGATGAGATAGAGTACCTCGCGGTAGAGCGCCGCTTGAAGCCGGTTCCCAACATGGCCCGGGAGAGCCTTGCGAAGCCGGATCGGTTTCTTGCCGATGGACGCGTAGAAGGCCATGGCACGTTCGATCACCGCCTCGGACGTCTTCGCCCCGCCTACTACTTCAACTAGGGGAATGACGTGGGGAGGATTAAAGGGATGGCCTATCACGCAGCGCTCGGGATGCTTACAGCCCGACTGAATGATATCCATGGTGATGCCGGATGCGCTCGAAGCGAGGATTGAGTCCGGAGGAGCAACTTCGTCCATCTGGGCGAACACCTTGGCTTTCAAGACAAATCGTTCCGGGACGTTCTCCTGGACAAAGTCGGCCTTCGACACCGCCTCCTTCATATCGGCAGTGAAGGTCAGTCGCTCGCGGCTCGCACCCGAAGCAAGGCCAATGATTGTGAGTAGCTCCCATGCCTCGTCGACGGACTTGCGCAAGTTGGCCTCTGCGTTTGGCGCGGGATCTGTGGCGATGACGTCAAAACCCCTTGCCAGATACTGGGCCGCCCAGCTCGCGCCGATCAACCCCGTACCGACGATTGCTACTTTCTGAATCTGCGTATTTACCACCTCGTCCTCCATGAAGAATCGTGTGTCCGCAAACTTCCTAAAGTTGCTTCGCAACCCCCGCTTTGATGGCTAGGTCTGTCGCTGGCGTCCGAGGTTGTGACCCGGATAGGTCGTACTGAGAATCAGCGCTCCGGTGCTCATGATCTTCGCCTGGTCTTTCAACCATGCAGTAGTGCAGACATGACCCGGCCGATGAGCGCGTCGGAGCTCACCATGGTGAGGCCATCTTAGGGGCGCGACGAGAGCCAAGTCAAACGCGACCGAGAGAAATGACGAGCCATGCAATTTGCCTACAGAAAGAGGCAGGTACCACGGGATTTCTACTGGACATAAACGGATGGGAGGTGCGGATCAGCCGCTGATTTGTCGAATTCGTGGGCACTCACTGCTGGAAAGAAGAGCTGAATCGAGAGATCCATATCACCGTATCTGTACCACGAAGGCGATGGGGATTTTCGCCGGCGGCCTCGTGGGGAGTGCCTAGCAGCGGTTAATTGCGTGCGAAAAAAGTCTCACAGTGGAATTTCAATCAGCGTTGGACCAGCAGCTGCAAAACCGTTTCGCAGGGCTTGATCAAACTGATCGATTGAGGCGACGCGAAGCGCCGGAACACCCATTCCCCGTGCGAGCGACACCCAATCCAACTGCGGGCGGTCAATCTCCATAAGATCCAGTGCGCGAGGACCTGGATTCCCTACGCCCAGATAGGAAAACTCGCGTTTGAGTACGGCATACGAACGGTTCGCAAAAATCACGTTAGTAACATTTAGGCCTTCTCTGGCCATCGTCCACAGGGCTTGCAACGTATACATTCCGCTGCCATCGGCGGAGAGACATAAAACGCGGCGACGGGGACATGCTACCGCCGCTCCTACCGCCAGCGGTAAGGCAATGCCAATCGATCCACCGGTGTTTGCCAGAAAATCGTGAGCGGCCGCGCCGCGCGCAGCCGATAAGATACCCCGCCCTGAAGTCATTGACTCATCAACAACGATGGCGTTCTCAGGGAGCAACGCAGCGATCGAGGCGGCAATGCCATTCAGTGTCAAGGGACCCGTGGGTGTGGGAGTATTTTGCAATGGCTCTGCTACGGGGGACAGGTGTTGGACGGCCAAGGCGTCCGCAAGAGCATCTAGCGCACCCGCACAATCTTCTTCTGGTTTTGACAACGGGCAGACTTCACATTTTGGCGAAGTCAACACGCTGTGTTTGTCCGGCGAGGCAAAATAGGCAACAGGAGGTGCCGCTCCCACGAGGACTAAAAGGTGAACGTCCTTGAGCAAATCAACAGCCTGCTCAAGAACATAGGGCACGCGTTCGACGGGAGGCGTTCCCGCACCTCGCTCCAGCCGTGTGAATGGGTACGGCGCAAGTAATTTGGCACCTGAACCCGCGGCGATGCGTCCAGCGGTCTTTAAGCCTCTGCCATACAGAGCTTTTCCCGCAAGTAAAAGCGCGCTGTTCTTCACTCTTTTCAGTTTTTCCGCAACGCTTTCTATCGTGCCGGTTGCAGGCAGGGGCGCCTTGGAAAGCCTGCGAATCTGACCGACGACTGCCCCCCCAGTCCATGCTACATCTGTCGGAACAATCAGAGTTGTGATCTGACCAGGGGCAGTGCACGAAGCCTCGATGGCGCTTGCCGTGTCTTCACCGAGAAGCAACGCAGAACTGGCGGTCTTCAGCCATCTTGAGTAGGGCCGGGCAATTCCTTCGATATCCGAGGTTAGTGGCGTGTCGAGCGGCAGGTGGAACGTGGCATGCTGGCCAACGATGTTAATCATCGGTACGTTAGCACGCCTGGCGTTGTGCAGGTTCGCGAGGCCGTTAGCCAATCCTGGACCCAGATGAAGAAGGGTGCATGCCGGCTTTTCTGCCATACGCGCGTAACCATCCGCAGCCGCCGTCGCGACGCCTTCAAACAGAGTGAGAACGCAACGTAATTCCGGGCGGGCGTCAAGTGCCGCTACAATGTGCATTTCGGACGTGCCAGGATTCGTGAAGCAGGCTTCGACCCCTCCGGCCACCAACGTAGCCACCATGCTCTCGGCACCGTTCATCTGTCCGTGTCCTCCAGCGAATGAAAAACAAGGCACAAACCACAGGGCTCGGTCAGTGTACCTCGAAGGCCCAGGTCTTCGTTGAGACTTCTCCTTTTCCGGGCCCCACGCAATTAAGCGTGATTCGTATCTAGAACCGCGGCATAGAATCCACCCCCTCCTTCCATTCACCGCTTTGAGTTCATCGAGCCCTCGGTCTTGCCTCGACGGCGAATTCTTCGGCGGTGTTCTAGCAGGGGCAGGCTGGCTCTACCGCAAGCTTGTGCCGCCGATACGGACCCATGGCTTCAACGAAATCAGCAGCGACCTGCTTCTCGCCCCTGGTCCTTAGGGGCCGACTCCCCGTGGGCATTAAAGGTTCAAGTCTCGGCCAAGATTTTCTGTTGCTTTGTTGATCTGCTTTGCTTCCTTTCGTCC
>JBPYDQ010000047.1:0-12660 GCA_051986135.1 Terriglobales bacterium
TCAGGTACAAAAGGGGGAAGGGTGGATGCTCTGAAGGCGGCAACTCTAGTGCCACACGACCCAAATGTCGCTGGATTCTACTCGTTTGTCAAGACTCTTTAGAAATGTCCCTCTCGTTAACTCAATAGAAATGTCCCCTTTTTCGGTGATGCTTCGAGAAGAACATCCAAGCGGCAGAGTGTGAGCCAGGTTGGGGGGCGTGGGGGGCAAATCGACGACAACAAGAGTGCTTACTGCATTTACGACGACGATGCAGGGAAAGCTGAATTGAATATCTTCTATCCCGCTCGCGATACACTGGCTGAGGGCCAAAATGCTCAAAGCGCAGCTCAGAGCGCGACAGGGGGTAAATTTGAATCTGTGCGCGTTGCGGGGCCGATGAAGCAAGCACTGATGCCGCTTCACCAAAAAGGCACCGATTCAGCCAGCACGGTAGTGCGAAAGGGAACAACGGTCTTCAACATCAGCATTCCGCAGAGCGCTCAAGCGGGGCAGCAACTCGTTAAGCTGAGCGAGATCGTCATCAGCCGCCTTAAGCTGTACAAGGAAGAACGCCCCAGATTTTCAACCCTACACTTAAACGCTACCCTCCCGTCGCACAGGAGCCGCTGGGTCAATACCCGCTAAAACCTCCGGGCTGTTCTACGAGAGGTCCCAGATTTTGGGACCGATATCCGTCTTACCGGGAACGTGCGAGGGGGGTCCAAAACACCTCTTCGGACTTTACGAAGGATTCCATCTCGTTTTGGTGGTCCGGGAATCCGATGACGGTTATGTTATGAGCCTGGATTGACTTTAGTTTTCGTTGGGCCTGCTCCGGTGTAAGCGGGACGCGTCTCGGCGGTGGCCAGGGGAGACCGCGCGGAGCTACTTCGTCGTCAACTTTCCGCGATTCAAACGTTAGGTTCGGTGTGATCCCAGGCGGAAAAGGCCACGATGGTAGTCCATGGACGAGATAGCTATAGAAAGCACCTTTATATCCCACCTGTCTTGCTGCGTCCCGGACAAACCAGAACGCCGCGCGATGGTCGATGTGGCCATCGGTTTCGTCAGTAACGTAGATTTCAGTGGGTTCGAGCGTGGTCAGCAGTTCAACCAAGTCGCCGAGCACAGAGCTACGTTGGTAAGGAGCCGGCTTGCCATGCACAGAAGTGTGGTAATCCTTCTGGATCAGCGCATAAGTCTCATTCTTTCTGGTGAATCGCTGGCGGAATACCTTATCATCCGAGCTGTCGTACAAGCTGCCCAAATCGGAATCCGGATAACCAAATACGATTAGGTCATCGGCTTGTCCACCCAGAATCTCAAGTGCAGTGCGGCTTTCGGTCTGGCGTAAGCGCGAAAGCGAAAAAAAGTCATCGGGGCCGACTTGGTCCACCCGCTTATGGGTGACGCCGGCTGCGGCGGCGGGAAAACCATCCCCGCTGGTTATCGCAACGACCTTCACTCGTGCTCCGCGCGCCAACGCTTGCATTATGATGCCGGCACAGCCAATGACCTCGTCATCGGGATGCGGCGCAAAAACCACAATCGAGTCAGGGTGAGCTGTGCTGGGTTGCGCAAACGCGGCTAACAGACCGATTGGAACCGCGAACAGAAGCGTGGATGTTAGGCAAACCCACAGTCGATGGTGGCTCATTTGTTGTTATGCCTCTCTGGCCGAGGCCGCTCCGCGACGGCCTAGGAACCATTCCCGAGAATGGGCTGTACGCTACCCACGCGGTGCCGAACGATCCGACAATAACGGTCAAAGCCATAGCAGAGGCTGACCTCGGTGAAACGGTCTCTGCTATTGTCACGATTGTACCGCCTGATCCATCGCAGCACACGGTACGACAGTGACGAAGGACGATCATCCAAGTCATGCGGCGACCAACGGTCGCGCCCGATTTCAACAGCTGGAAACTTAGGTCCGAGATCCGATGACTTCGGCCCCGATGGGGCGCGAGTCCCAAGTCCGGCTAGAAATGCCGCCTCATTTCTTTCTTTCCCATGCAAATCGCGGTATTTCGTCCGGTTTCTCCCAGGCCGAGTCGACAAGCTGTCTGACGAGATCGTGCGCAAGCTGGTTGTGAAAGGGCCGACCGGAGCAAACTGGCCAGTCTTTGGTTCTCCGTGCGGTTGAGAACAGACTCTTGGTTGTGATCTATCGCTACTGCCAAAATCCTGTCGAGCTCAGCTCTTGCGGGAAGGCTCTATACCGTCGTAGGCGCGCGACATCGAGCGAGCGAATCGCCGATTTCGAACCCGATCAAGCGCCTCAGGTCCGATCGTGTGTTACGTTCCAGAACCAGACCGCTTCTACGCGTTCTCAATTCAGCTTTAAGGGCATCGCTTGGAGATGATCGAGATAGCCGCAAGGTGAAGACGGCACAACTGTTGTAACATCGCCGGCGTTGTTATGGAGTCAATCGCGAAATGACGAACCGTCAAAATGTGTTTAACACAATTTATCCTGCATGCATCAGTTAACTATTGCATGCAGCAAAAACAGACGGCAATGACAAACCAGGTGACCCACCATCGAAAATGTTGGTGAGCCATTGCAGAACTAACCTTTGAGCGAATTGTCGGAATTCAGGGGAGTCCTTCCCCGCAAACAAGACCCAATCAGTCGAGTCGAGCGCCTTCAGGCGCGAGGGGTGTACAGCAGGGATCGGCAAGCTGTACTCTCTTGTCGGTCCTTGTTGCATAGTAATTGCGGAACATAAGCCTTCCGCTGCTCGTATAGGGGAATGGAGAGGTGTTTATGAAACATCTAGTGGCGTCTACCCTCTGGCTGTTTTTGACTGTCGTAGCTGCTCCTGCACAGCACAGTTCTCCAGCAAGGGTCGAGCAGCCATTTGCTTACGGTGGGACCATTCGTATGCACCTCAGTTCTGGCGGCTACGCTATCAGCGGCACCAACTCGAGTGTTATCGCCGTAGAGTACCGGGGCACGAGCGAGAGACTGCATGAAGTGAGGACAAAAGTCACCGTGGAAAAATCCGACGCTCAGGTTTGGGTGCAGAACACGCCGCACAACAATTTCCAAGCCACTATTGAAGTACCCCGCCGCTCCAACCTTTGGGTGCGTCTGTCAGCAGGACAAGTTGAGATTGAAGGTGTGGAAGGAGACAAAGATGTTGAGACCCATGCGGGTGAAATCGACATTCAGATCCCGCATCCTGACGATTATGGCCATCGCGATGCTTCGGTTTTGGCGGGTAGCCTTGAGGCTTCTGCCTTCGACGTCTCCAAGGGAGGGCTGTGGCGTTCTTTCGAGCAAACCGGCCCCGGCAAATACCACATACACGCCCACGTCACTGCTGGAGAAATCAATTTTTGGGGGCCACGCTAGAGGATTTTGGAAGCCGTTACACTTCACCTTAGACCCTTTTCCGACTCAAACGCTATCCTGAGGCGGCGGGGACCAGACCCACTAATCACTTGTCATGTTCTTTGCTGGGATAGAGCAGGCCGGGCAATAGATGTCGTCTGCGCCAGTCCTGCCTTTGTGATGCGGGGGGTGCTTTTCGAGCATGAGGGAGCTCGCTGCGAACACAAATGAGCATGCAAGGATCTCGAAGTTGCGACCCCGCCGGGCAAGCACAAAGAGAGGTGCCACCATGGGGCCGAATACCAGAGCAGGGCGCGACGCTTTCGTCTCCAGTCTCGGCTTACTGGGAGCACAAGTGAGGTGGACATCGGTCCAGACGAAGGAGCAATGGAGTGCAAACCTCGTGATCGCAAGTTGGGGCACTTTGCCATTTACGCAATTTCCCGCCACTCTTTTGTACTGTGCTACTGTGCCGTGGTTATTTCACGGTGTCAATGTAACTAAGGACGGATGGGTCCGGCTTGAATTGGGAGTCGGAAAAAATGAAGATCGGCTCAATTGTCATCTATCTCTTAATCGTGTTTTCGGCGTCCGGCCTTACTCGTCCTCAGTTTCTTTGAACAAAATCCGTTTCAATCGATCGGCTATTTCGAAGTCGATGAGTGATCAAATGTTTTACGTTCTCTTCTGCACTGCAACAACGTAGAGGGGATAACTGAGGATTGCCAACAGCAGCGTGACTAGACTGTGCTTTGGATCGCCAATCACGAAAAGCACGAACAACACACTGGAAATAACAAGAACTGCCAGCGGTGTCCATGGATAAAACCACACTTTGTAAGGTCTAGGATGTTCCGGCAGGCGCCGCCTCAACAGCAATAGACCGCTATATCCTGAGATATGCACGGTCAGCATGAAGAACGATGCGATCGCAATCAACGTTTCAAAACTACCGCTGAGTATTAGCACGGCTGCTACAAGAAGGGTCAAAAGAAGAGCTGCGCCTGGAGTTCCGCCTGCATTGACAGACGCTACCCATCCAGGTGCCAAACCATCCCGGCCCATCCCAAAAAGGACTCTTGGGCCCATCAGCAGCGTGGCATTAATGGTGCTCACTACCGTGATAATTGAGACGACTAAAATGATTTGCTTGCCATAACCACCGAAAGCAATCATCGCGGCATCCGCGGCAGGCACTTGAGAACCTGCGAGTTGGCGGATGGGGAGGATGTGCAGTAAGGCGGTGTTCACCAGCAAAAAAATTGCAGCGGAAGATACCACGCCTACTGTCATCGAGCGCGGCAAGTTCCTGTCTGGATTCCTGTCCTCCTCTGTGAAGTAGATCGGTGCATACCAGCCATCGTAAGTAATTATGACCGCCTGCATGGAAAGAACGAAAGCAAGGAGTATGCTCTCTTTCCGTTCGACAAAGTTTGAGAGTGCCGGACCAGGAGCAGATCGCATCGCTGCGGGAGAACTGAAACATGCCACCACGAGAGCGAGAAGCGCCAGCGCCTTGATCAGACTGGTTAGCTGCTGAGTCCGACTACCGGAACGCAGCCCCAGCCAGTTCAAAAGGCCCAGAACAGCAAGACTCGTCAGCGCTACGACTTTCACCCAGCCGGCTAAAACTGGTTGGAGTCCAGCAGCAAACTCGGCAAGGGCGACGGCTAAGTAGGCCGTTGCGACCGTTTCGACCATCCAATCGCAGCACCCCACGAGGAATCCTCCGTAATCACCAAAAGTGCGCCGCGAAAAAACGTACCAGCCGCCAGCTTGCGGGAACATCGTGCCCAGTTCGAGCAGCGAACTGCAGCCCAGTAGCGTGTACAGTGCGCCCAGAATCCACAATGCAAAAATCGGCCAGACACTACCCCAATGGGCGACGACTTCGCCGGGTGTTCGCAAAATGCCTGAACCCACGGTGGCACCAACGCTTACAGCAACACCGAAGCTAACGCCGAGTATGCGGAGCAGGTGGCCCTTTGTGCGGATTGGTGTAGCGATACCCATGGCATCGATTGCTACTTGGCCTGTGATTCTACGCCTGCACCGGCGTCAGCTTTGCATACTGGTTAACCGTTGGCCCATCTTTTGCAAAGTGAATTCGAGCCAGCGCTGATGCCCGGAGTAGTCATCTCCATGCATGCGGGCAGAACCTGGCTCTGACGGCTAGAAACGAAACTTCAGGTTGGCATTGATGCGGAACCCATTTCTCCGGATCTCAATCTCAACATGCTGCCTTCGTGATTAGGTCACCTGTATAGTTCTACGAATGAGCTGAGATCGGCAGTCGACGAGTCCCGTGTTCAGAACCCGGAACTCAGGTACAATCGCTTTGCGCCGCTGCCGTGAGTAGACGGGGCTTCGGATTTCATGTGCGCTGACAGTATGCGTCAAGGGAGCGAAACAAGTTCTAAGAACTTACTCAGATCAATATTCCCGCCGCTGACCACGGCAACTATCTTGCCCCGACCGCACCTTCCAGTGAGCGCCGCCGCGACCGAGCATGCTCCCGCACCTTCCGCGATTACGTGATTGCGCTCAGCTACCAGTTTCATCGCACGTCGAATTTCTTCGAGCGTCACCACGGTCGAACCGGCGAGGACGTGATGCGCGAGCGCCCACATCCGTGGGAAAACGCTTTTGCCGCCACAGCCGTCTACCCAACTGGCTTTCCATTCGGGGAAGTCCTGCGCCGAGCCCATGGCAAGCGACCGTGCCAGCGGTGCTGCGGTCTCCGGTTCCGCTGCAAAGACCTTCACACCCGATCTCCGCGCCTCCATTCCGCAGGCAATACCGCATGACAGTCCGCCACCGCCAAACCCGGCAACGATGGCTTCCACGTCCGGTAAATCCTCTAGAATTTCCAGGCCCGCCGAAGCATTTCCTGCGATGAATTCATCGTCTTCGAAAGGATGAACGAAGGTGCCAGTCATCGCCCTATGCTGGCGCTCCCCGAGCGCCTTCCAGCACTGATCATAGGGCGCCTTCACGATCTCAGCACCTAGCCGCCGAATGGCATCAATTTTGGTAGTCGGTGCGGTATCTATGACCAGCACTTTGCATGGGACGCCCACCTTTCTTGCCGCCAACGCGACTCCCTGTGCCGCATTGCCGGCGCTGACCGTCCACACGCCGCGGCCGCACTCGCTCGCCGGCAGAAGACGCACCGCATTGTAAGCACCACGAATTTTGAACGAGCCAATCGGCTGGAGGTTTTCAAGCTTCAGGTAGATTTCGCACGGTGCTTCGGCATAGTTCAGAGGCACCAGAGGTGTTCGTAGGGCGGCCTCGTAGACGTGCTTTCGCGCATCCTCGATCAGTTCATAACCTATGCTTCTGCGTTCACTGACTACAGTGTTCGCAGCCTTTTCACTAGGTAGCACAGCTTGACCTCCTTCCTTCGCCGCGACGACAGTTTGCTGGCAGCTCTTTGGCCGAGGTCAAGAAAGTCCGCCGACGATTTTCCGATACTCAGCTTCGGTGAAGGCCTTAAGAGTCTCGGTAGTCACGTTTCCCAAGGCGCCAACCGACAGGGTGAACTTGGCGGCAGTTTCATCATTAGGAAACTCCGAAACCAACATCGCGTCATATCGTCCCATGGTCAAGTACCAGGCGTGAATTTTTCCTCCCGCCTTTTCGGCGGATTTCCTGGCGGCATCGAGTCGTGCAGGGCTTTCTTTAATCTTTGTGATCCCTTGCTGGGTGTAACGGATCAGCGTCACAAAGTGTGGCATAGTGAATATCCTCCTGTTCCGAGGCCGAGCACATTACTAGTTTTCGAATGCAGGCGTCAAGGTTGGGTATGGCTGCTCCAAAGGAAACGAAATCGATTTCACGAACTACCGGGCAAATGGTTCAGACTGCAGGAGCCGAAGCTAGAACGCACTTGTGCCTATCACGTACCAAATCGCAACCGATAAGAGAACGATTCGGACCAGGCAGTTGGTCAGATGACGCTCCCGCAGGTCGTCGATCATTTTAGGACTTCGGAGCCTTACCGGAGACTCCTCAGTTCTGATTCATGGTCGCTGAACTGAAAAGGATCAGGGGCAGGTTCGGTCTGAATGGGTGTGCGATCTTGGTTGCGACGACGCTCTCCTCGGCATGATGGGGATCTGGGAGATGGTCGCAGAGGATTTCTTTCGCTTGAACCGTCGGCTTCCGAACGGCGAACGACGCAGAGGCCTGGCTCATATCAGAAGCGCCTGCCAACCTGAAGTCGGACCACGGGTATCAACTGTGCGGGTAAGTTACGATACACCATTGTGCCCTTCTTGAACTCATGTGCGCTAAACAGCCCTCTTTGTTGAGTCCGTGAAGAAACTGTCCACAAACGAAGGCGGCTTGAAACCAAACACAACACCCTGATATCGGAGAAATTCACTACCAATTCCTACGCCGAGATCAATCGGTCTTTTCGGTGCCCAATGTCACTCTCAGCGGCAACACTCGAGCTGCCTGAGAGAACAAGAAGAACACAAACCGGCAGTGCGCTACCAGTTCTCATCTTCAACCCGCCGGATAAATGCACTATGTGAGGGCGACCGTGTTCAGAGGATTAAACAGGGTATGTTGGCAAGAACAGGGGAGGAGTTAGAGTTTCACTCTCGAAATCCCGCTCTGGATTGAATGAGAAATAGGTCATTTTTTGCAAGAGTTACCACGAACAGAACATGTGGTCGGGCGCTCGGTTGCCGTATACGCAATGAAGCTGGTAGTCGGTTGCTCTCCCGATTGTGTAGTTCAGCGAACAGTTTTGCTCGCCGGGTCCCGGCACCGCTACCTTAACTCTTCGAACGATACTAGTACAGCCAGCAGGGGTACTCTACCTGGCCACCGTAGAGGTTGATGTCCATTTTCGCTGCGCTGTAAGTGTAGGGTTTGCCAAACCCAGAAGCAGCATCATAGACACCATCTATAAGAGGAGAGGGCCCGTGGCCGTGGCAATAGCTAGCATACACCGTTCGACCCGTCCCTCCGCCAGTTGGGGTGTGGACATAGCCGTATTCGACCTCTGCCACGAACTTGCCATGCGCGACAAAATCATCGTAGCCGCACTTTTTATTGGTTGTGTTGCAGGCTGGATTCGAGCTGCCCCCAGCGTCTTGAGCCGCCGTGCATTCGGTATAACGATAGCACTCCTCATTGAGCACACCATCGAAACGGGACAGAGCCCAATATGTCAGATAGGGTTCGTTCTTCCACAAGACGGTCATCCCAAGGTTATGGATGCGATTGGCGAGATCCGCGAGCCAAGCTTCGGCATCCTCGATCGTCAGCAGGAATCCAGATGTTGTCACCGGGTCCCATGCGTCAATATTGTCAACCTCGACAGTGTCAAAGCCCTTATTTGCGCACTGTTTCTGAATACGATTCTGTACTAGTGTATTCATCGCGGAGATTCCGCGCACATCAATCCAGTGTTCGTCGGAGTAACCGGAAACGGTATTGCCAATTAGCTGTGGAACGCTCCCTATGCCGAAGGTCCACAGCTGAGCATCGGGGCGGAAGTCCTCCCATGTACCAAGATCGAGATAACAGGTGACATGTGGATGGCGATAAGTATTCGCAACCCAGGTGCTCTTTATCATGCTTACGGTTGAAGCCGCAGTGGTGAAACCGTCTATGTCGTACATATCCACCGCGGCGGCGCCCGTCCGTTGCGTAAGCGGGTGCGTTGCATCCACCTGAATCTGCCAGTCCCACCTCATTGGTTTGCCGGTCAAGTCGAAATGGGGAGGAAGCCAGCAGTTTGATCCTTGACACGGAATCGGAGCGGGCATTCGAACCACATTCCAAGCAAAGGAAATCGTTGAGGTCCCGTTGCTATTCGTTCCCTGAACCCTGATCATGTGCGACCCAACGCTCAATTGGCCGGTATCGACACTGTACTTTGCGGGTGCAGTCTTGCAGTTGGTCCAGGAGCGTGCGTCGATTTGAAAGAGGCACGTGGCCGTCCCCGCATTCGAATGAAGAGCGATCTGGAAGATTTCGTGCGTGCTGGCAGTCGAGCTTTGTGGGAGTCCATTGGCAAATTCCAGTTGTGGATCTGCCTTTGTAGGGTAGGCTGCCACAGTGGTGGTTTGCAGGGAGTGAATCGTGGTGGTTTGATAGCTTCCGTCTGAGCGATAGTCCGTAGCCCTCACCTGGACTCGGATGGGGGAGCCTACGTCGCCAGGCCAGATCGTATATTCCGGGACGTATGCACGACTGGTGCTGTTTGCGCCCTTCGTCCAAACGCCGCCGCCTAGCTTCTGCCATGTATATGAAACCGTCAGCACCACCGAGCAGGAGGTTCCGCAGGGCTGGACCTTCCAGTTGGTGGGCTCACCACCGGTTACGGTTAATATCTGCCCGTCCTGTAAGGTACCACTTATAGAAAGAGTCCCGGTGAAGATAGGACCAACAGCTGCAGCAGGCTTAGCCCCGAACAGCTCAAGAACCAGGGCCATGGTTAAGAATGCCGCCACCAAAATCTCTGCGCCAGCTGGCAACCTTGGTTTCGAAAGATCTGTCGTATTGTCGGATGACAGCTTCACCTTGGCGGGTTTTGTCGGAACCGGAGCAATTTGCGGAGTCATGGTATTTCTCCTCTGCCGCTGCTGATTGGCCGGGTCGTCTCGAAGGTGCTGTATTCCGAATGGTGGGGAAGTGCTCTTCGGAGAGGCGATTGCCGGTATCTTGCTCTGGCTGGAAACTAAAGTCAACTAGAAGAGCTTGCCTGGATTGCGGCCGCTGTCATAGACCGCAGGTTGGGGATTTTACAGGCCAAGCTTAGGAGAATCGAAAACAGCCCGGTCGGTGGCCAATGATGGTTAAGGGTGCCAGGCACCCCCTCCTTAAGGTCGACTACCAAACACAGTCCTGCCACCCACAATAGTCCACAAGACTTTTGTATCGCGTGCTTCTTCGGCGGTTACCGTCAGCACATCGCGATCGAGCAGGGCGAAGTCCGCCTGCTTGCCCGGAACGATTGACCCGATCCTGTCCGGCTCACCTAAAGCGCGAGCGGCATTGCGGGTATACGCGTACAGCATCGCTTCACGCGGGACACGCTGCCTTGCATCGAGCACCCCAGCTGGTCCTTTGCGCGTTTCGGCCTGATAAATCGCTTGGAACACGTTGGCCGTCGAGACCGGCCAGTCACTGGCGCCTGCGATGATGCCGCCCTCGTCCAGTAGCGAACGGGCCGGATATTGCCACTCGTACAATGCGGAATCGATGTGCGGTTTCACCAAGTCGATCGTGTCAGGCCCGGCGCTCGCCCAATAGAGTTGGAATGATGCGATCACACCGAGTTGGCGAAAGCGCGGAATATCTTCAGGCCTAATCAACTGCAGGTGCGTGATGGTATGCGGCAAGCCAGAGTTTCCGTTTGTCTTGCGGGCAGCTTCGATGCCATTGAGCGCCTCTGTTACGGCTTGATCGCCGATCGCATGAACATGAACAATCATGCCCTGCTTGTCCGCGGCGGTCGCAATTTTGGCAAATTCTCGAGCATCGAATAGAAGCTCGCCGTTTTTTCCCGTGGTTCGGTAGGGCTTCGAGAGAACCGCCGTTTGTGAAGGGTATTCCAGAACACCGTCGGCAAATACCTTGATGCCGACAACCCTCACTCCAGGCACATTCTTGAAGTGCTCCCGCCATTCCAACGCCTTCAGCAGTTGCTGCTCCGCATGGCCCTTCTTGAACTCGATGACCGGGAGTGCCACCACATGCGCGTTCAACTCACCGTTCTGATCTAATCTCTCGTAGGTCGTCAGAATAGCCTCGCTCGCGGCTGCATCGAGCCAGGCAGTAATTCCCAAGCGATGCATATACTCGACTGCGGCACGTCCAGCCGCCAGCATTCGTTCCGCGCTCAGCTTCGGGAGCACCTCAGTGACTTTGTCCACTCCCGCATCCACCAGGAATCCATTCGGCTCAAAATCCGGAGCAAAACCGTAGTATCCACGTGCCACTGAATCGAGGCCGCTGATCAGTTGTTTATCGATTCCCGCCCGCCTTAGCAACACCTTGTTTGCCCATGCCGTATGACCGTCCATGCCTTGAAGCAGGACCGGCTGCTCGGCATATAGATCGGCGTTAAAGCGTTCATTGAGTTCCTTGTTCTTCGACCAAAATGCCAGCGGGATCCCGCCCACAACCAGAATGTCGCCCTGCATTCCTCGACCGTTCTGCTTCGCGGCAGCGGCGAACGCGACCAGTTCGTCAACCGAGCTCACGTTCTCACCGATATCGGCCGAGATCAGGGAAAGACCGCCATCCACCGCATGACAATGGCTGTCGATTAAACCTGGCAATAACAAATTGCCCTTGAGATCAATCATCTCCGCTGTGCTGGCCACGGCCTTCGACACATCGCCACGATTCCCAACGGCCACGATCTTATCGCCTCGGATGGCCAGCGCCTCGGCATAGGGATGCTCGGGCTCCCCTGTAAAGATTTTGGCGTTGTAGAGCACCTGCTCGTTCGCAGCTCCTGCGAGGCCAACACCTTGAAGAAGAACAGACAGCAAGCCTGCAAAGATCCACCTAAGCATGGGGAATCACCTCCCGCTGGATAAAGCCTCAAGATTTCCGGATGTCTGTCAGGCAGCCCGGCTAAAGCGCCAGACACAATAGCACATCGGCTGCGATATAGCCGAGGGGCAACTGCATGAGGACGACGTCAGGAAAGGCCGGGGTTATCCCTGTCACTTTCGCCAGCCGGTGGCTCGGCTGTCTGGAGAACCTCAGTTGTCTCCTATGGCTCTGGTTGCGGCGGCAGCATACTGCACGCAGCGTCGGACGTGATGTGGAGACGCGTAACATTTACGCCCTAGATGAGGGGTGACCATTCACTCTACTCTTGAGGGTCCACCCGATCCACACACACGGCGGGTACACGGCAAGCAACGCGATCCCGTACCATTGCGGCTCCGTTTTCCAAGACGTGACCAGAGAAACCGCTCCCACGAACACGCCGAGGGCCATCAGACCCGTCATAGCAGCTCGCTGAACTGGCCCAGCGATTGCACAACATAAGTATCCAGCGACGACAGTGTAGAGACATTGAGTGATCAGATCGACGACAAAATAGGAGGGCTGATTCGTCGCGGCCGAGCTTTGAGTATGCAACAAAAGCAATTGCTCGGAAACCGCAACCAGGATTCCATTGGCTGCGTAGCCGGCAACGACGGCCAGGATTATGCGTTTGATGCTTCGCCTTGACACGACTCTCATCCTGGTTGGGGCCCCGTGCTGCCCATGGCCAACAAAAAGGCTGCACCCCTGACAAATTCTAGTTCCCAAAATAACCCAGTCAGAGAAAATTTACCTTTGCCTAGAGCGTC
>JBPYDQ010000048.1:0-5541 GCA_051986135.1 Terriglobales bacterium
CAGCCCCTTCGCGACCAGGTTTTCCGCCTCGGGTAGGCCAGCACCAGGAGGCATCTCTCCGTAAATTGTCCTCACGATGTACGACATGGCTGCGCTGTAATAGGGCTCGGCCCAATCGGGCTCCAGCAGAGGCCCTAATGCCGGTACTAGTAGCAACTTTTCCGGCTAGCCCTTTTACCAGCATTGCTTCCGGACTGCCGACAATGTGGGAGTGGGGCTGTCATGGGACGCCTGTGCATGGTGTGCGTGGGTTCGAGTCTCCGTTACGTTGGGAGTTTGAGCTGATCCGCTAGCCGCTTGAATTGGGGTTGATTGCGGATGGCGTCATAGGCGGGAAAGACAAGTAGTGATCCCAAGAAGGGGTCGCGTTCGGCAAAAGAAATGTCGAGCCATTCGAGGGCCGCTAACGTCTCTCCTAAGCCGAGATACGTTCCGACAATCGGCAAGGCCGGCGCATAGCCTTTATCGCGACGGGCCCGCAGCCCCTGCACAACGCTGTGGGCTTCTTCTCTGTGTCCTAGAACTCCGGCAAGGTAGCCAAAGTAGCCCTCGCCCAAGGGCATGCCATCGGCAAGCCTTCTGCCCATGTTTGCGATTCCCCAAGCCTCGTCTTTTGAGCCCAATGCCACCAAAGATAAGGCCAGGTAGAAGTAGGTGTAGGGCGAATCAGGCGTCAGCTGAATGGCGATACGGCCGGCGCGGACGGCCTCGTCATATCGGCGTGCATAACAGTTGGCTTGCACCAGGCGGAAGTTCGTCATCAAGTCCAGCGGATCCAGCTCGACGGCTTTCTCGGCGTGGAACACAGCTTCATCGTGCCGGCCGAGGAAGCTGCAAAGAATTGGGTAACACATGTGGGGAAACGCATTTGACGGTTCGAGGCTCATCGCTCGCTGGTGCGCCTGTTCCGACTCGGCCCAGCGCCATTGAAACATGCGGAGCATTCCCAACGTGCTTTGAAGAGTGGCCGAATTCTCGTTGAGTGCCAGCCCCTTTGAAACCAATTCTTCCGCTTCGCGAAGCGCAGTTCGAGGGGCCATCGCTCCATAAACTGTGCTTACGATGTAAAACATTGCCGCACCGTAATAAGGCTCGGCGTAATCGGGCTCCAGCCGAATCGCCTCCTGCAGATACTCGAAAGCACCCTGGATATCTTCCGGCCGCCGTTTCTTAAGAAGGTAGGCACCCTTCAAGTACTGCATGTACGCTGTTGCATTGCTTGGATGGCGTTTCGAGCTCTGCGTCGCGAAGCGCATGTGCAACGCTTCCGCTACCGCCGCGCAAACCTGATCCTCGATGCTGAATAAATCTCCCAAATTGCCGTCGAAGCGTTGTGCCCACAGGTTGAATCCATCTTTCACGCCGACCAGGTTGACGGTGACGCGAATGCGGTCTCCGGATCTCCATATCGATCCTTCCAACACCGCCTCTACGCCTAGCTCCCGGCCGACCTGCCTCGCATCACACCTCTGCCCCTTGAAGCGAAACACCACGCTGCTCGCCGTGACCCTCAATCCATCAATGCGCGACAACACGCGGATCAATTCGTCGGTCAATCCATCACTAAAGTATTCATCCTTGGCTTCCGCCGTTTGGTTCACAAACGGCATCACAGCCACGGCAGGCCGCTTTGGTATCGGGACAACAAACCGGTACCCGCGCTTGGGAATCGTTTCAATGAAGCTAGGCTCGTCGGCGGAATCGCCCAGTGCGTCGCGCAGCCGACTGACTGCGGAATTCAGGGCCACCTCAAAATCCACGAACGTGTCCGACGACCAAAGGCGCTTGCGCAGCTCTTCGCGAGTGATGATCTCACCCGGCCGTTCGATGAGCGCAGCTAGCACCTGAAACGACTGCTCACGAAGCGGGATCGGCGTTCCCTTCTTCAACAGCCGTCGGCCTTCGAGATCTACCTCGAATGCTCCGAATCGCGTGTTCATAGTCGTTGCAACATTCTTGGTTTCAGTCACTTGCCTGTCAAGATTTTGGTCAGGTCCGCGCCATTGTCATGTCCCCGGCCACGGTTAAGCTCTGGGGCGAAGTATGGCACAGCCTCGCGGGAAGGTGAGCATGGTAAGCACCCCTGGCATTGTTTCGAGCCTGAAGGAAACGGCCACCGTCCGGAAACTCCAAATCAGGCTCCTGCCATTCCTGTTTGTACTTTTTGTCATCGCCTTCATCGACAGGATCAACCTAGGTTTTGCGGCTCTGACGATGAATCGCGAGCTGGCCGTCACCAGTCAGCAGTTCGGATTCGCCGCGGGAATTTTCTTCTGCGGCTACTTCCTCTTTGAGGTTCCCAGCAACCTTATCCTGCACAAGATCGGCGCGTGCGTTTGGATCGCTAGAATTCTGATTACCTGGGGTATCGTTGCCACTCTGACCGGGTTTGTGCAGTCTGCCCATCAACTGTATGTGGCTCGGTTTGCGCTCGGCCTCGCGGAGGCAGGTTATTTTCCCGGCATCGCTCTGTATCTGGGATATTGGTTCCGGCAACGCGAAAAAGCGCAGGCGATTGCCCTGATTTTGATCGGCATCCCGCTCGCCAGCGTTCTGGGTGCTCCAGTTTCAGGCTTCATTCTGGATCACGTGGATTGGTTCAGTCTTAGCAGCTGGCGATGGCTGCTCATTTTGGAAGGGTTCCCCGCCATAGCATGCGTGCCTCTGGTGAGTTTTCTGCTGCCCAGCAGACCTGCGGAGGCGCGATTTCTGTCCGTGGAAGAAAAAGCTTGGATCACTGATCAATTGGAGCGGGAAGATCGCCAAAAGCTCGGTGCACAGGGGCGATCCCTCTCTGTGGCACGGACTCTGGTTAACCCGCGAGTGTTGCATCTGGCTTGCGCTGGTTTTAGTTTCGGCTTTGCTTCCTACATCTTCAGCTTCTGGCTGCCTCAAGTTATGAAGACGGCTTTTGGCGGACAGTCCAACACCGCGCTTGGGTTTGCAGTCATGATCCCCAATCTGTTTGGTCTTATCGCCATGCTCGTTGCGCCTTTCCATTCCGACCGTACACGGGAGCGGCGACTCCACATGGCCGCAGCTAGCGCTTTGGCTGGTGCGGGCATGTTGCTTCTTGGAATGCCTCAATCGCCGCTCTTTTCTGTCGTTCTCTTTTCGCTCGTTGCCATCGGAACCTACAGCTTTTTGCCAATCTACTTTTCGGTGCCCGGTGAATTCCTGACTGGTTTCTCCGCAGCTGCGGGCATTGCGCTGGTGACATCGGTGGCCAACCTCGGTGGCTTCGTCGGACCTTATACGGTGGGCCTAATTCGCCAAACGACAGGCAGGTTTTACTCTGGCCTCATCTGCGCCGGCATTTCCTTCCTCATCTCGGCTTGCTTGTCATTGCTCTTGCCAAAGCGAACCATGCTCGCTTCTGGGCACGCCTCCAAAGCGGTCGGTGCTGCTCTCAAAACAAGTTCTGCAGCAGTCTCGGAGGAATCATGACGGTCATTCCCAAGGCGATTCGTATCGAGCCCGCTTTCGACGACCGTGAGCATATCCGCTCCATGTTTGTGCGAAATGCTCCCTATCGCGCGCTCGCTTCTTACGCTCCGGAAGGGATCAAGGACGAAACGCGCGAAGGAGCCAAGCCTGTTCTTCCGTGGTTCCGCGGAGACTGGGCCTTGGGCGGCAAGCCCCTTGTCGATGGCGCTGAAGCGATTCTGCACAACAAGAGTTTTCTTGAGGCCGCTAGGGCGGCCTTCGGTACGTCCGCCGTCTATCCGGAATTCGTCGTTGTCAACATCAACGCTCCGGCGCCTGCGGGCAATACCCACATCGACAACCCAACCTTCCGCGGCGCAACACGCGTCGACTATCCGTTGCCCCTTCTGAGAGTGATGGGCAGTTCCGGCCTATTCGAACCATGGCGAGTGGTTCGCGCCAGCGCGCTCTCCTGGTTTTATGAGGGTGCAGGTGGCAGCTTCGACTACTGGCCCGAAGGACTCGATGGTCCAATGCGGAGTGAGCATTCACCCTTCGGCAATGTAGCTCTCTGCGCAGACACTGATCGGATATACCACCGTATCGGTCCCATCGGCGACCCGGATGCAGCATCACCCCGTATGTCGGCCGCAGCGCAGATTCATTCGAACGGCAATGGCAACTGGTCGATTCTCGAAAATGGAGAAGTCCAAGCCACGTACCCGAGCCATGCCATTCGCTTTTCCATTCTCTGGAAGGCCGCAATTGGAGACAGAGGATCAAACGCGGGCGATTTAACTCTGGATCGCATTATGGCAATTGTCACGGCCGACCTGCGTCATCGCGGCGTCGATTTCCAGGTGCCCTCCGATCCTCTGACCGACAACACTTGGATTCTCCTGCTGCAGCAGATTTATGCGCATCCAACCGCAACGCCGGGCGGATGACGGGCAACTCTTCCGTATTCGGTTAAGGCAGGGTTTGAGACTCGCAACGCGAGATCCAACTTCAGCACTGCGGCAAGTCGCCACCTGTGAAGTTCGGAGAGCCCTTGACGCCACAGGTCAGAGGCGGGCTGCAATCGATTATTGCGCACGACCCGTTCTAGTTGCATGTCGCCAAGCGGCTCCCCGTCGGCGTTCTCAGTTTCGGTCACGCCGTCGGCGTAGAGCAGCAAGTAATCGGATCGTTCAAGCGGCACGCTGCACACCGGATATTCAGAGTCGGGTTCGGCTCCGAATAACAGCCCTTTACTTTCGACCCGCTGCAACTCGCACCTCGCATTCCGCCAACACTGTAGCGGCGGATGTCCAGCGGCCGAGTAGCGTGCGTTGCGGTTCTCTGTGTCGAATACCGATGGAGACCTTGGAGTACCGACTGTTTGTGGTCGCCGCATGAGTCCAGCAGTTAAGGTCGAGAAATCCAAAACCAATCGGGCTATAGATGCGCAGCTCCAATTCGCCGATCAAGAGCTGCGTAGGCACACCGATACATGACGTCTTAGAAATGGTATCGCAGGATCAGTGGTGACGACGTAATTTCTCGGCAACTGCCACGTCGATCAACAATCGCTGCGGCGATAGCAGAGGCTGCCTTCCTTCAAACAGCTTCCCGGATACTGCTGGGGAGGCCGACACCCAGCTGATGCCTCACATCACGGCAGCGCCAAATCAAGGGCGTAAATATCGTCCAGCCCGTGAATGAGCAGGGAAACAGGAGAGTCGTCAGGTGTGAGACCTGTGAAGGCACTATAGATGATGTCCGCGCGCCGCAACGCGTCAGAACCTGCTACCCGCTTAATCTGAGCGGTGGCGATTCGAACGCGATAGATGGGCTGCCCGGCCGCGCCAAGATCCTGGAAATAGATCGTCTTGGCATTTCGCGACCAGAGTGGGTTGTGCAGGGTCTCGCCGCTCGCGAGCTTCGTCCATTTTCGAGTCTTGGTATCAAAGAGCAAGAGCCTGTGGGTGTCAATGCTGAGACAGGCGATATAATGACCGTCCGCTGACCACCGCGGCCAGTACAGTCCAGCAGAATCAGGCAGCGCTGAAATCTTCCCCGTCTTCAGATCGAGTATCTGAATCGGAGTAGCAGCAAGCTTGGTTTCCATGCCGG
>JBPYDQ010000049.1:0-4519 GCA_051986135.1 Terriglobales bacterium
GAAATTTCCCACGAGGAACAAGCCCTCTGAACAGGGTGTATTGAGCGGTAAGGATTCCCTCGTGCAAAATTTGCGCGGTTCCTGTGATAAAGCCTTCGACATCATGGAACCATTCGTAGCGCGCGCAGAGCGAACTTTCAATAATCGGTAAAGGCGAAGAGCGTCGCTCATGTCGTCTCCTTGGGTTGCGTTTACGATCGTTGACCGCAGCCCATACTGAAACCCGGTGCGTCGTCTGACTGTTGCCAGGTGCCGTCTGGAAACTCTATGTGCTGTCTGCTAGACCGGGTGTTAATGGACGTAGCAGGTCACAGCCGGACGCCGCAGCGCTTGCAAAAGATCGCGTCCGGATCATGGGGCGACAAGCCACACGCTAAGCAGGTTCGCCTTGGATCGGCTGCTGAAGCCCGAGTGAGTTCAAAGGTGACGATTCCTGTGGGTACAGCGATTATTCCGTACCCCATAATCATAAGTATGGAGGCTAGCATGCGCCCACCTACTGTCTTGGGTGAGATGTCTCCGTAACCCACTGTGGTCACCGTCACAATCGCCCAGTACATGGCCGTCGGGATGCTGGTGAATCCGTTCTGTTCTCCTTCCAGCTGATACATCAATGCACCGACAATGATGACGATGGCAAAGACTGCAAATAAGAAGACGACAATCTTGCGGACACTCGCCTGAATGGCGACGCGCATATGTGTCGCTTCGCCTACGTATTCCGTTAATTTCAGAATTGATTTTGGAAAAGTGGGATAACAAGTGGTAAGGCGATTTGTACTAAACCCGCTCCGCGGGTAGGAAGAAACGTGGTAGATTTTTGGCAGGACAAATTGCATGTTGCACGCCGCAGTCACAACGCTTCCGCTCAAGCCAGTGCAAAATACCCGCAAGGGATTGAATCCCCATAGAGCAATTTTCCTGCCAAAACGCCACCGGGTTTAGCACAAATCGCCGTATCCACAATGCTCCGCACCAATGCTCCTCCGCACCCGCCAAACTCTGCCTGCGGAGCATTGTCGATACGGCACTATGGATTTATCGTTCGTCAGGGTCGTGTGAATGCCTCCGGGATGGGTTCAAGCTGGATGTCCGACGGGCCATTTTTACGGCACTTAAATCCCGGATTTATTGGTGGCTATGGCACTTAAAGCGTTTTTCTAGTTAGTGTAGACTATATCCACAGTGGGAAAACCAGGCAACCGCGTTCGCTGGGGAAATCGCAGCCAGCGCCTCCGCCACTGCCGTTTCGAGAGCTTCAGATGACCGTGCTTTTGCTGCACGGAGTAGCTGCTTGAGCTTCGACCATGCCGGTTCGATGGGATTGAGGTCGGGCGAGTAAGGTGGCAGGTACAGCAGGCGCGCCCCCGCAGCTTCGATTTGCTGGCGCACGCCCTCCACCTTGTGGGCGGAGAGATTGTCCATGATGACCACTTGTCCGGGTCGCAACCGAGGACATAAGACCTGCTCCAGATAGGCGAGGAAAATGTCACCGTCGGTAGGTTCAGCAATGGTCATGGGCGCCTCCAGACCTCTCACCGTAAGCACGGCCAGCATGGTTACCGTCTGCCAGTGGCCCTGTGGGGTGGCTTCTTTCACGCGCTGACCACGCGGAGCACGACCATAGTTCCGGGTCATCTGTGTGGTCGCAGCACTCTCGTCCAGAAATACCAGTTGTGCAATGTCCAGCCGACTTATCGTCTTCCACCACGCTTTTCGCCGCTGCTGGGCTTGTTCGCTGTCTTGCTCCTGGGCATAGAGCGATTTTTTTTAAGTGGCAGCCCGATCTGGCGCAAGGCCACCCAAATTCGCGTCACGCTCAAAGACACCTGCTTGGCCTCGTGTAGCCGCTGTTGCAACTCCCCTAAGGTTAAGTCCGGCTGTCCGCGAATTTGTTCTCCCATCCACTGCTGCAGGGGCGGAGTGAGCCGGCTGACCGGTCCATGCCGCCAGACCGGAGCATCGAGTTCTCCGGTCCGCGTCCGGCGGGCAGAAATCTTCTTGGCCCAACCCACGCTGACCCGAAATTGTTCCGCTAATTCCTCCAGCGTTCCTTCGCCCTCGTCATAGGCTTGCAAAAACTTGCGCCGCAGATCGTTCGAATAGGCTCGTGCCATGTGGGAGCGAGAATCGCCATCTGCAGCTTACTTCAATTGTCTGACGGTTGATAGTAACTAGGAAAATGCTTTAGAGATTCCCTTTGATGGTGGGCAGCGCCAGGAGAAAGCAGCCAACTGAAACCGATCGTGACCTGAAGACGCGCTCCGTGCCGCCGATTGGCTGCATTTCGACCATCCAAATCGAGCGGATGAAGGGCCCGCTATACTGAACTTCTCCCGCAGGAGCCGCAGCCGGTGATGTTCAGCGTTAACTCTGGCATCTGCAGGCATTACGGCATCGAGACGGTAGCCTGCCCGAGCCGCGCCCCGGACCCCACATCGACTAATCAGTACCAAAGACGGCTGCTTGAGCTGGCGGTTCGAGGCGAACTCGAAAATGAAGACGGGGTGCCGTCATCAAGCGGGTACAGGTTCAGGACAATCTTCTGGCCATGATCCCGACAACGTGTGCACGACCCTGGATCACCTCGACCGTCGAGATCAGAGCGAAGCAGATCTTAATTATTGCGCCGCACTGCGCCGAACACTTGGACACAATCTGGGAAGTCATGTGCCAAACTCGGCTTCAAGTATGAAATATACTGTCCGGCGGAGCATTCGATGGCTACACCTCCGCAGGCGTCGCTCGCGCCGGAAGCCGGAATCTCTTTTCGCGAGCTGCTGGTTTACACCGATTATCTTTCGCGACGCTGGACCCGATACTTCAACGAAAATCCAACCGCGCTTGACGTTGCAATAGGTGGCCGAACGCCCAGGGTACGCGACCTGGTCTTTCACATCGTGATAGTCGAGCAGACCTTCGCCAATCTCTTGCACGACAACCAGCCGCCCAATCCGCCGACAGTGGCGGCGGAAAAGGCCGCACAGGAGCCGCGAACCGCTGAGAATCTCGCTCGCCTCCACCAGCAGGCACACGACAAGCTGACACGATACATCGCCTCAGCCAGCGCCGAAGATCTCCGTCACGCGGAGCACGTGGGTCCGGCGACTATCACCCGTCGTAAGATTCTGTCGCAGGTTACGCTTCATAGTACGCATCATTGGGCACAGATTGCCATGGCGGTGCGGCAGGCAGGATTCCCCGCCCAGAAACCACAGGACATCATCTTGACGGATGTGATGGAGTAAGCTCTGAACCACTCCTCGTGATCTTTGTGGCCTCGCAATTTCTTTGCCGTCAGGCGCAACAGCTTAATGCAGACACGCTGACTATCGGTGGGACGCTCTCGGCAGCGTAGCTCACTGCCTGGCCTGGTGCTTGGGCTTAGCCTCTTTGATCGTGGCTACGACTTTCTTCATCTTCTGGAAGTCACCGGTCTGGAAGCCAAATGTGCGCTCGGGTAGCTTTGCAGCTTCCTGTTTGATTGCCTTTTCGCGGTTGCCTGGGTTGGGATGGTCCGACATGAATTGCGGTGCCTGCTGGCCGGTATTCAGCTTCTCGAAGAACTCCGCCATCTGGACGGGATCGTATCCCGAGTGGGCCATCAGATGCGAACCCATCAGGTCGGCCTGTGTCTCAGCGGTGCGCGAGAACTTCAGCAGCACGCTGTCGGCTCCAAGCTGCGCCAGCTGTTCCAACATCGAGTTTCCTAGCATCGTCGACCCCAGCGCGGCGGGCAGTTGTACAAACTGGGCTTTGGACGCCTGATTGGTGCCATGACGCAGAATGACATGTGACATCTCATGTCCCATCACGCCGACCAGTTGCGCTTCGTTGTCGACCGCCCTCAGCAAACCGGTATTTATGAACATGGGCCCGCCGGGAAGCGCGAATGCATTGATCGAGGGGTCAGCCACGACCTGGAACGAAAAAGGAAAGCCACTTTCCCGCGCTTCCCGCGAACTTGCCAGCCGTTTGCCAATCTCATTCACATAATAGGTGAGTGTGGGATCGTTGACGATCGTCATCTGCTTTCGAACCTGTGCTGCCAGTTCCTGGCCCAGCTGCACGTCCTGCTGCTTGGAGAAAAGATTAAAGCCAGGGCGGAGTTGGATGGGTCCCGGCGCAGCAGTCGCGCTCAGAACGACAAGGAGCACCAGACTTAGAGACTTGCCGATTCGACTCATACGATCTCTTACTCTACGATGCAGAAGGGGAGGTGGAGAGTTGACGTCCGAAGTCTCGCATGAGACGAATTGTACAAAGATCTCGGCCACATGACGATTGAACACGCGCTCTCTCATTGGCACATCGTTGGCGCATGGCTCATTTTTCTGGCGAGTTACTTCGTGTTTGCAGTTGGCCGATTGCCGGGCACAAACATCGACCGCCCGGCCATGGCAGTCATTGGCGCCGTCTGCATGTTTGTCTTCGGTGTACTCTCTCCCTCACAAGCCATTGCGAGCATTGACTTCCACACCCTTGTTCTGCTTTTCTCAATGATGCTGATCGTCGCCAG
>JBPYDQ010000050.1:0-7636 GCA_051986135.1 Terriglobales bacterium
CATGGATAAGAAGAAGCTGGATCAATTCAAAAAGAGGCTGGAAACGCGGCAGCAGGAGTTGCGCCGTACGGTTTCCCGCACCGAGCAGGACGGCCGCAGCGCCGATGAGGACTCCGCACAGGACATCGCGGACCGCGCCGCCAGCTCCTACAACAAGGAATTCCTGTTTCACCAGAGCAATAACGACCGCCAGTTGCTGCAGATGGTCGAAAAGGCACTGGAGCGAGTCCGCGAAGGCTCGTTCGGCGAGTGCATTTCGTGCGGCAAGGAAATAAATCCGAAGCGCCTGGAAGCCGTGCCTTGGACCCGTTACTGCATCGAGTGCCAGGAAAAGCTGGAACAAGGCATTCTGGAAGAGACTTCGCGGTAGTCCTCCACACCTGAACCACCGCAATCGCCGATCGCAGAAGGAGCCTAAGTGCGCGCAGAAACGCGACATTCGCTGAAGCAAGACCGGTTCAGCAAAGTCACCATCAACGCAGCCGAGAAGACGGTCCACTGGACGGTCGAGCACCGGAACATGCTTGTCATTGCCGGGGTGCTGGTTTTGGTCGCCATTGCTGCCGTGCTGGGGGGCTGGTACTACCTTAACCAGCAGGACCAGAAGGCCAGCGTGGAATTCGGTCAGGCCCTCCGAACGCTGGATGCACCGTTGCGACCGCCCAATATGCCCCCGCAACCCGGGGTTGCGTCCTTTACTTCAGCTCAGGAACGGGCCACCGCCGCCCATAAGGAATTTCAAGCGGTCGCTGAAAAGTACCCTCACACGCGCGTCGGCGAATTTGCCAGATATTTTGCGGGTGTGACCGCGTCAACCATGGGCGACACCGCGGCTGCGGAGCGTGAGCTGAAGGGAATCAGTTCTTCCCGTGATCGGGACCTGGCGGCTCTGGCCAAGTTCGCTTTGGCAGCGGTGTACCAGAAGACTAACCGTCCCAAGGAGGCCATTGAAATTTACAGGCAGTTAGCCGAAAAGCCTACCGCTTCGGTGGGTAAATCCATGGCTCAACTCGAACTCGCCGCCCTCTATCAGGACCGGCAGCAGCCTCAGGAAGCTAAGCGGATTTACGAGCAGTTGCAGAAGGACAACCCCAATACAGATGTGGCTACGATCGCCACTTCGAAGCTCGCGGCACTGAAATAGACGCTGGGCGCTTGCCTAGCCGCAACGCCTACAAATTCCCAAACCCTCTCCCCGGTCCAATTTTCCGGCATCGACGGAGCCGTCGACAGAATTGCTGCTTTGTTCAGATGGAACAGCAAGGATTGCCAGATCTCCTGAAACCGTCTGGCAACGTGCTTTTCCTCGGCAATGAACCCGCCCCGCACACCTCTAAGCCCTGGTGCTGGGCTGTCGGAAACGAACCGAAAAGAGGTAAGGGAACTGGGGAACGACAAGGGTTGTGCCCTCGCTCGCAACCGAAGGCACAAGCCGGTGGCTCTTCGACAATGGGCCGAACCACTGGCCCAAATTGACGTAGTCTCCCTCCACGTCCAGACTAATCTGTCATGAAAAAGTTGCGTGTCGGTGTGCTCTTTGGTGGGCGCAGTGGCGAGCATGAGGTCTCGCTGCTCTCCGCCGCGTCGGTTCTTAATGCGATCAATAAAGACAAATATGAGGTGGTGCCGATCGGCATCACCAAGCAGGGACGCTGGCTCACTCGAGAACACGCCGAGCGTCTGCTGAGCTCGCTTCACCAGGGCCGTCCTCTGCGCGCCGGCGATCCACAAGCGACCCCTGGCGCCGCCATATTGCAGAACGGCGAAGCCGTCCTGGTCCCGCCAGAGCCGGTCGACCGCCACCGCGGCTTGGTCCCTTTTCAAAGCGATTCCCATGTTATGTCTCGCCGAGCCAGTGACCGCGCCATCAATGTGGACGTGATCTTTCCTGTCTTGCATGGGACCTTCGGCGAAGACGGCACGATTCAGGGTCTATTGGAATTGGCTGATATTCCCTACGTCGGCGCGGGCGTGCTGGGTTCGGCCGCTGGCATGGACAAGGACATCATGAAGTCCCTGTTTCGCGCCGCCGGCCTGCCGATTGTCAAACACGTGACTCTCCTGCGCAGCGAGTGGGAAGCCAATGCGAGGAAAGCTCAAAAGTTGCTCGAGAGCAAGCTGAACTACCCCGTTTTTGTGAAGCCTGCAAACCTGGGATCCTCGGTTGGAATCACTAAGGCGCACGATGGCAAAGAATTGCCCGGCTCGATCGGAGAAGCCGCTAAGTTCGACCGCAAGATCATCGTGGAACAGGCAGTAGGCGGAAAACGAAGGCAGGCCCGCGAGATCGAATGCTCCGTGCTGGGCAACGATCAGCCGCAAGCTTCGATTCCAGGAGAAATAGTCCCGATCAAAGAGTTCTACGATTATGCGGCGAAATATTTGGACGAGGGCTCCAAGCTGGTCATTCCCGCCAAGTTAACTAAGCCGGAAACTAAACAAGTTCGGCAGCTGGCGATCGCCGCCTTCAAAGCAGTGGACTGCTGCGGGCTGGCACGCGTTGATTTCCTGATGGACCCGAAAACTCGGAAGATTTACGTGAACGAGATCAATACCATGCCGGGATTCACCGCGATCAGCATGTATCCCAAGCTGTGGGCGGCCACCGGACTCTCGTACTCCGAACTAATTGATCAGCTCATTCAGCTCGGGTTGGCGCGCCACGCGGAAAAGATGCGGAATCAGTACAGCCGGTGAGCATTGGAGGCTTAGCCTCCTGTGGCCCATGGAATAATCATCGCGCTGATCGAGCAGTCGCACACCGCCGTCGGTGCACGCGTTTTGTGAAAAATGAAAGCCACGAACTGGCCCAGGTGACCCATGGCCAATGACGAATGACCTGATGACCATAGTTGCCATCGGCGCCGATTACAATCCGACACTTCAACTCGTGCGATCGATCGAGAGGTCGTCCGCTTCTAGCCCAAAAAATTCCCGGTTCTCTCGATTCCAAGTCCCGGGCTCGGAAACATATGCGTCGTACATGGTGATCGTGCCCAATTTGGTGACCGACGCAGCGCCGCTGGCGAGGAACCCGGTTTTCCTTTATTACAGCGACCAGTTCACGCAGCCACAGGCCTTCCGTCCAGACATTGTGGTGTCGATTGACGATGTGTTTGACGACAAGATCAATATGCTGGATGCGCATGTGTCGCAGTTTTACGAGTGGCTGCCGTGGACGATGGGACAACTGCAGCTGGTGCCAAAGCTTCCCGCGGAGCGAAAAAGGTGGCTGGCAACGCAGCCCTTGGCCGCAAGAGAGATACAGACAGACTGGCGGGAGGCCTTGGATAAGTGCTATGGTGTGCGGGCGGCTCGCATCCAGCATGCCGAGGCTTTTGAGATCAGCGAATACGGCCGCCAGCCCGGCGAGCCGGAAATTCGCCGGCTCTTTCCCTTCTTTCCTGAGACAAGCCCTTAAGGCGTCGCGCTCTCAAGTCCTGGTGAGCGGGCAAGGAAAGAAAATGACCAGCCTTCGCCAGAATCCGGTGCTCACACACTCGGAATCGAAACCCGCTGGCGAGGTTGGAAGAGACCTCTGAACTTCGCCCCCGAACATTTTGGCGATTCAACCGCCGAGCGCTGCTTGTGGCTTTAATCCTTGCGCTTCGGATCTCTACTTTTCCGCTCGGTTCGACTTAAGCGAATCACCGCGCCCGCCGCCGTGTATTTGACCTCGGCCCTTTCGTCGTAAAGATAGAGCGCCGCGGTTTTGAGCCCGGCGGAGTCCCCACGAAGGGCCAGAGCCTCGAGGGCGGCGGCGCGCACCAGCCAGTTCTTGTCGCCGGCGGCGGTGGTGAGCGCCTTGGTGGCGGCAGGATCGGGGTCTTGGGCGAGTTTGCGCGCGGCCGCGGCGCGCAGCGGAGAGGTGTCATTCTTGGTGATGGTCTTATACGCCTCCCAGCTGATACCGCCAAAAGGAATGAAGCCCAGGCCCTCGTGAAAACCTAGACCCAGCAGCTGTTTTGGGTCTTTGAACATGGCCGCCTCGCTGGCCATGAGGCCACCTCCGGCTTTGCGCTCACCGGTAAGGATTTCGTAGTAGACCTCGTAGCCCTCGTCGTCCTTGAGCTCGATTAAAGCTTGCGCGGCGGAAAGGACCACCTTGGGGTCTTTATCGTCGAGCATCTTCTTGAGTGTGGGGATGCTCTTTTTGCTTCCTATCCTGCCTAGCGCCCCGGCGGCTGCAGCCCGGACTTCGGGTTTGTCGTCACGGACTCCGGTTTGCGCCAACTTGATCGCCCGTGCGTTGTTGTGGACCAGGCCAAGGGCACGGATCGCGATTGCCCGTTCACTGACTTTGTCGGATTTCACGCCGGTTTCCAGCAGCTGCCAGGCGCCATCCAGTGGGGGGAGAGAGGGGTTGGGTATGGTTACCGGCTGCTGCGCGGGTTTCTCCTGATCTTCGGCTTCGGCCCTCGGTGGCGCCGCCGAAGCCGGAGCTTGGTTTTCGGTTTGTTTTGGTGTCAGTTCAGATTCGCTGGATCGTGACTGGCTAAGCACCACTGAACATGCGAGCAGCAGCAATAGCAGCGGTCGAAACGGCAAGGCAGCAGACATACGGTAATCTTTCCGCGTGCCCAAAGCGGACTAGGGTTCCTTCTCCCGTTTTTGGGCAGAGCCCTTCCTCGAGTGGATCGGAGTGCGGCCGTTTTCAGCGAACACCCGCGCAAAAATCTTGTCAACATTTCGCAACTGCCGTTTCAGATCGAAGGCCGCTTCGATCTGCTTGTGCGGCACATACCGGGTGATCTCGGGATCGTTCAAGACCAGCGCTCGGAAGTTCAGGCCCTCCTTCCAGGCGCGCATGGCATGACCTTGTACCATACGGTAGGCATCTTCGCGGGAGACGCCATGCTCGACTAGATCGAGCAGCAGTTGCCCGCTGAAAACCAGGCCGCCAGTCGTTTCCAGGTTCGCCAGCATGCGGTCAGGGTAGATGAACATTGTTTCGATTAGGTTGGTCGTTTTGTTAAGCATGTAATCGACCAGGCTGGTGGAATCGGGAAGGATGATGCGCTCGACCGAAGAATGCGAGATGTCGCGCTCGTGCCACAGGGCGACGTTCTCGAAGGCTGCCTGTGCGTTCGATCGGACTACCCGGGCCAGACCGCTAATCTGCTCACAGGTGACCGGATTTCGCTTGTGCGGCATGGCCGATGAACCTTTCTGCTTTTCGCTGAAGTATTCTTCCACTTCGCGGACTTCGGTTCTCTGCAGATGGCGAATTTCGGTGGCAATCTTGTCCAGAGTGCAAGCAATCACCGCGAGAGTCGCCAAATAAGCCGCGTGCCGATCACGCTGAATGACTTGCGAGGAGATAGCGGCGGCGCGCAAGCCCAGCCGGGCGCAGATTTTCTCTTCGAGATCGGGGCTTAAATGCGCAAACGTACCCACCGCGCCGGAAAACTTTCCCACCCTCATATCTTCGGCGGCCGAGTCAAAGCGTGCGATATCGCGTTGCACTTCCGAATACCAGTTGGCCAGTTTGAAACCGAAGGTAATCGGCTCGGCGTGGACGCCATGTGTTCGGCCGATCATGGGTGTGTCCTTGAATTCCCACGCGCGGCGCTTCAGGGTGTCGGATAACGTTCGCAAGTCTCCGGCGACGATCTCCGAGGCCTCCTTGATCAGCAGGTCCTGCGCGGTGTCTACGACATCGTTTGACGTTAGGCCGAAGTGGAACCAGCGCGCTGCAGGACCAACAATTTCTGCGACTG
Source organism: Terriglobales bacterium (assembly GCA_051986135.1). Classification (GTDB taxonomy): domain Bacteria; phylum Acidobacteriota; class Terriglobia; order Terriglobales; family Acidobacteriaceae; genus Gp1-AA122. Next base: position 5,721 of record JBPYDQ010000050.1, read on the forward strand.
CCGTGGTGAATGCGATCACGTCATGGCGAACTTCCGCTTCAATTTCCTGGATCCGCTTCAGGTTGAAGTCCGCGCGTTTTCGAATGGCCCGGGCTGCCGGTTTAGGCACCAATCCGGCTTCGGCCAGGGTCTCGGTGGCAGCGACCTCGACGCGGAGCCAGGTTCGAAAGCGGTTTTCGTCGCTCCAGATACGCCCCATCTCGGGCCGCGTATAGCGTGGGATCACCTGAGAACTCCTTGCGTTCGGTGGAATCAGAGGACTAGGGATTCTAAATGGAGCATTCAGCACTCAGCAATCCGGCGGCGGGACTCCATCGTGGTCCTGCAGGAACCTGGACGGAGGAGCTACCGTTACCCCAGGAGAACGATCCGTGATCGAGTCGGACCCGGAGTCCGCCTGACTTCGTCGTGCTGACGAATTCCGTGGTTCGTACTAAATCCCCCAAGCGCTGTCGGAGTTGAAAAGCTATTCGAATTCGGCAATGAACCGACGTCAGTTCAGACCTTGACCCAGCTTGCCGAGGAGGCCGACCGAAGGATTCCGTCCAGCACCTTTTGCACTTCGAGTGCATCATGGAAATTGGCGTGAAAGGGCTCCCCTCGGTCCAAAGCCTGGAGAAAATCTCCAAGCGTAGCTATGAAAGTATGCTCGTAGCCAATTTCGTGGCCAGGCTTCCAGAAGTTTTCCCAATAAGGATGGTTAGGGCCGGTTACCATGATGTCGCGCATGGCTTGCACTTCGGCGGGTTCGGTAGCATCGAAAAATTCAAGGCGATTCATGCGCTCCAAGTTGAAGGCCAACATGCCGCTTGAGCCGTTAACTTCGAAGGCATTGCGATTGCGGCAGCCGACGCCATAGCGCGTGGCCTCAAACGTACCAACGCTTCCGTTAGCGAATCGTGCCACCAGGGCTACGGCGTCGTCCACATCTCGGCCAGGGTCGAAGGTATGCGACATTGCGGAGAATTCCGCGATCGGGCCGTTTAAGTGCTGAGCGAGATCGATCGAATGAGACAAAAGATCGCCGAGTGCGCCGGATCCGGCCTGGGCGCGTTGGTAACGCCAGCCCGAGGTCTTGGCAGGATTGTTTCCTGACTGATTCAGATAGAGGGCGCGGTAGTGGTAAATCTGGCCAAGCCGTCCCTGGTCGAGCATGGTTTTCGCCAGGGCAACCGCAGGCACTCGGCGATAGTTGAACCAGACCAGGTTGGGGATGTTTTTCACGGCGCCGGCCATGCTCAGGGCTTCCTCGACAGTCAAGGCAAGAGGCTTCTCGCACCAGACGATTTTTCCAGCTGCAGCTGCTGCTAGAGCAATGGGCGCATGCAGGGCATTCGGAGTGGCTATGTCTACTACCTGAATATCGCGGCGGTCGACAACTGAGCGCCAGTCCGCGGCCACCTCGCGCCAGCCCCAACGAGCGGCCATCGCTTCGGTCTCTGTTCGGTTACGCCCGCAGATAACCTTCGGAATCAGTATGTAGGGCGATTCAAAGAAATGACTTACTTGCAGAAAGGCATTCGAATGGGCACGGGCGATGAAGCCGTGGCCGATCATGGCGATGTTCAGGGGCTGCTTCTTGGCGCTCATGGCGTTAATTCCAGAATGGTCATTCGATCCAAATCTTCTTCTCACCCGAGGCGCATGATGGCCGGCGATATGCGCGAGTCATCGCGTCCCCGGACGAGCGGGTGCGGAGGTGATGGAGTATTCTGTCCGATGGAAATGTCGAAGCACAAACGCTTTCTCGTTGGGATCGGCTTGGGGTTCCTGATGGCTGGCATAGTAGCTTTGAGTCTAGACAGCCTGTGCGACATTCGCTACCGCCTAGTTCGAAACCCTATGCCTGCGCGCGGACTGGTCACCACACATCCTGATCCTGAGAACCGTGGGGTCTCCAGCTATGCCGGTACTGC
>JBPYDQ010000051.1:0-3174 GCA_051986135.1 Terriglobales bacterium
AGGACGATCTGCGGCGGGAGTATAGGGAAGGCGTGTTCTATGCCGACGATGCGTTCGCCGGGCTGCATATCATGGAGGATCTGACCACTTCCGACGGGCAGCGGCAATTGCGGCTTGAAGAAGGAAAGGCGGTCAAGGAATATGCCAAGGCTGCCATAGTTGATGAAGATGTCAGGCCGGTCTTTGTCGAGCGCAGTCTCGTCGTGGGTAATGTCCCCAATATTCCCATTCCGCCCTTCTGGGGCGTGAGTGCGCAAGGACTACGACCTGCGCGAGGTTTTCAAGTACATCAATGATACCGCCCTTTTTAAGAACCAATGGCAGCTGAAGACCGCTTCGCAGGAAGACTATTCGTGCCTGATTGAGCAGAAATTTCGTCCTCTTAAGAAGCAATTAGAAGAGGAGGTTATCGCCGGCGGTCTATTTGAACCCAAGGTGGTGTATGGATATTTTCCAGCGCAGAGCGAGGGCAACGACCTGATCGTTTATAAGCCATCGGACAAAAGGGAATTGCTGCGTTTCTCGTTTCCCCGCCAGCGAGAAGGCCGCAGGTTGTCAATTTCAGACTTCTTTGCCCCTCAGAAATAGGGGGGAATGGACGTGTTGGGTCTATCGTTGGTTACCATCGGCCCCAAAGCCTCCGTCGAAACGCAACGCCTGTTTGAAAGCGGCGAATATACCCGCTACTTATATCTTCACGGGCTTAGTGTGGAGACAGCGGAAGCCTTGGCCGAATATCACCCCAAGAAAATGCGCGCGGAGCTCGGCATCGGCGCGGATGACTCGCCTCATATTCGCGACCTTTTTCACCAGAAATATCGGGGATCGCGCTATTCATTTGGTTATCCGGTATGTCCGAACCTGGAAGATCAGACCAAGTTGTTTGGCTTGCTGTATCCGGAAGAAAACGTCGCTGTGAAATTGACGACAGGGTTCTTGCTCGACCCGGAGCAGTCGACATCGGCTATTGTCGCCCACCATCCCGCCGCCAAGTATTTCGTTGTTTAAGATCGCATTTCGTCTCATCTTGGCGCTAGTTCTACTTGACTTAATAAGAATGAATTCAGCTGAGCCGCGAACCGACTCGGGGTGTACTACACGCACCCATTTGTATGGAACTCAGGATACGGCCAGCCCTTGCCACCTGCTGCGTTTGGTTAGTTACGCATTACTGCTCTCGCCGCCTGGGCTGGTGAGGCCGCGGAGAATCGAGATTCGCTCTCACCGTTCTTCCGTAGTTATCGATGCCCGAAAAAACAGGTCCAATACCGAGCCGGCCTGCGCGTCTTCACTTTAGTTTTCCATACTCAATCTTGGCCTCGCGCAGAATGGGAACATCCGTGTCGGCGTTCTGCCAGACAGAAAAGAACTTCTGATATGCCTCCCGCGCTCCCGCGCTGTCTCCCGACAGCGCATGCGCGCGAGCCAGCCCAAGCTGCGCGAGCGGAGCAGTGGGGAAGTTGGCAATGATGCCGCTGTGATCGAGCATCTTCTGGAACTCCGCGATTGCAGCGTGCGCATCATGTTTTTTGAGAAAGGCGATGCCTCTCAGGTAAGGCGGGTAGAGGGTTCCGACCTGCAACGGAGCCGGGATTCCAAGCTCGTAGCGCACGGTCGGCTGCAGCAAGCGAACGGCGGAGTCGCTATTGTTCCGTTGAATCTCAATGGCGGCTCGTATGGCTGGAAGCCAGTAAACGCGAAGAAACGTGTGGTTGGGATATTCCTTTTCCAGCTTGTCGGCAATCATTTGGGCTCGGGCTGCCTTTCCGCCGCGAGCTAGCGCCAACGCTGCCAAAGTTCGGATGGAACGTCCGGCGTCGATGGCGAGTGCCTCGTCGACATCCTCGCTCGCTTCTGCCCGGTTGCCGAACTCGGCTTCACGCAAAGCATCGCTAACCGCACGCAGAGCCGCCTCTTCCGCTGCATGATTGCGTCGGGCCGCCTCAATAGACCGGAGTGACAAACTGCGCGCCTTGCGCACCTGGCCGAAGTAGCCGGCCGCGTCAGCCTCGAGAGAGAGCATGTAATCCGATTCTGGCACCCGGCTGGCACCCCAAGTCACATCGCGGTCCAGCTCGGCCGTGTCTCCCTGAACGAAGGCGAGCGTGTACAGGCTGCCATGAAGGATCGTGTCATCCGGTTTCTTGCTAATGGCCTGTTGCAGGACGCGGCGAGACTGCTCCAGACGGTTCATGCACATGTACATCACACCCAAGTTGTTGTAGATGTCCGAATCGTTTGCCTTCAGCTGCAGTGCGGCTTGAGTTTCCTCGACGCCCTTTTCGAACTGGCCCAAACTGTTGTAGTCATATCCCAGATCGTAATAAGGGAGGTAGTCCTGCGGATAAGCTTGTCTCCAGGCCTCGTAGGTTTGCATCTCCTGTTCCAGATCGCCAAGGACATAGCCGAGATAATACGTAGTGATGTAAAACCGTTCATGCTCGGTTACCCGGTCGCGCAAGGCATATGCCTTGGCAGCGTACTCCGCGCCAGTGTCAGTCTGGTTCAGGTTAGCGTAGACCACTCCTAAGGAGGCATAGGCGAGGGCGAAGTCGGGATCGAGTTCGATCGCGCGCTTGAGCGAAGGGATCGCGGCGGCGTCGCCCTGCAACTCGCGCGCTTGCTGCCCAACGCTGAACGCCTTTAAAGCCTCCAGTGAGCCCGTGGTTGCCTTGGCTACGGGCGTGGCGTAGCGCTCGATGGACGCCAGGGACTCACCTAGTTTTTCCCGCAAACGCGCGGCGGCGCGGTCCAGCGTGGCCAAGACCTGTTCTCGGTTGGCGGCCTCAACTTGTTCGCGACCCAGCGAGTCGCCGCTGCGGCACTCGACCGCACTCATGGCAATCACATAATGGCTTCCGAGGTTGTCAATAGAACCCTCTAGCACCGCCTTGCTGCCGGAACGCTGGCAGACTTCGCGAGCAATGTCCCCCGTGAGTGGTGTGCCCGCCGGACGACCCATATAACCCAACGTTTCCCGCACATCGCTGTCGGACAAAATGTTCAAGAACGGGGATTGCTCCATCTCGGCCGACAGCGCCTGTTTAAGCGTAAGATCAAAAACCGGCTCACTGGTATGGTTGTCGAAACCAGCTAAGACGATAGAGTCTCTTTCGCTCAGACGAGTCGTTTTGCGCGAGTAGTGTATGGCAGCCCCCAAGGCGACCACCAACG
>JBPYDQ010000052.1:0-4131 GCA_051986135.1 Terriglobales bacterium
CCGCATCCAGGCGGGCAAGGTGATCGGCCAGGTGGCGCAGAAAGTTGGGGGAAAGGGTGGGGGACGCCCCGATATGGCTGAAGCTGGCGGCAAAAATCCTGAGGCTCTGGACTCGGCGCTCGCCGAAGTATATTCCGTCGTCGATTCGCTGTTGACCTAGACCGTGCAACCATCCTGAGCGTTCCGCTCTCACCATCCAGCCCGGCAAAATGCCCAGCCATCGACTGGTGACGGAACGTGAGTTTTTGCTATCCCGTACTTCAGTTTCATGCCAGAGTGAGTTCGCTCGGTTGCGCCTCGCGGCAAGAAGATTCTTTTCATTGGTCCATTGAGCTCGCTGGATCCATAGTGGAGTACATTCGGCGATGCTAACCGGAAACTCAAACGCCGCGACTCATCGACCCACGCCAGTCGGTGCTTAGTTTGTCCGATTGGTCGGATGCTCAGACAGTCGCAGTCGCCGCCGGCGAGAGAAGCCTAAACGGTAGAACCGTGAGGCCAGAGCAGCGACTTCATCGCTAAATACGATTCGGTCCGTCCCCGCCTCGGTATAACCAAGTCAAGAAATGCTAGGGTTCGACCGCCGCACATGGAACGGGTTTCGAGAAGGTTGAGGAGTCCCCAAGATCTTCCCGGAAGCCATTCAGAACTTCTCGCGTCGCGATCGCACCATATTTTGCAGTCTGGAAGAAGCCACTGGGGTGAAGGATTAGATTAGTAAGCAGGACAAGGTGTACGTTAGTCCTGAATTTCCTCAACTCCGCCACTTTAGAATCACGGGCCCGGACATGGGGTGGCGGAATTCATCGCCCGTCCGCCGTGCCTCGAGATACGCTTGCTTAAGTTGGAAATACCACTTGGCGGGCCGATCGGCATCATCGAGCAACATCATGTGTGGACTATGCTTGAGCCCTTCGGCCTGCTTCTCCATAGTTTGACGATCCTGCTCGACAAACTTTTGGAACACATACTTAAGCAGCCCCGCCCCGAAGGGAAGCAAGCGCAATAGGTTCCAAGCAGCAACGACATCGATGCGACACGCATGGCGGGTAATAGGCGTAACGGTAGTCAGACTGGAGAACCAGTAGCTGCCTGCGCGGATCGTTTCCAGACGGCGATTGGGAAGCACGAAGTCTATCGTCGTGGTAATCGCCTGCGCATCAGCGTACAGCCGCAACAGCTTGTAGGGCGCGCTGTTGGAGGAGGGCGTGTGAGCGCTCATGCGAAAACCGTACGGAATTGGCTCGAACGCCTTATGCTTTTCGTGGATGCTGTGGCGGGAGCGCCACCACCATGCTTGGTGAACAAACGGTCCGTGCGCTGGATCCATCAAGCCGATGATCCCGTGATCCACGCTGACTGGCATTGTCGCAGTTAGAGAGGCAAGTTTATATCTCCCGCTAAAGACGGGAACTCGCGGCGCCGCTTCAATCGGCTCCGCCCGCTTGGTAAAACCAGCCCTTTGAAGGCATGGCTCCGGCAGGAAAACCCAGATGTAATCATCGTGTTCCTGGCAGGCGAAGCTACCGGCGTAAATACGATCGATTTTCACTTTCTGGTCGGAAGTGAGTGACGGGATCAGCTGGCATTGGCCGGAGTGAGCGTCGAATTTCCATCCATGATAACAGCACTCCACCTGCTGGCCGTCGAACCAACCCGCGGACAGCGGCATGCCGCGGTGAGGACACGCGTCCTGAAGTGCAAATACTCCTCCTTGAGCATCCCGGCCTAGCACCATGGGGATTTCGAGCAGCATGGTCTTGACCAATTGCCGGCGAGGCAGGTGATCGCTGGACAAGGCGCGATACCAGAACCCAAACAGCATGACGGAATCAGGTGTCTGGGGTTGGGGGGAATCAAACTCGGTCATTTGGAATCAGCAGTCTACTAGAACTATAGTACCGAAAATCGATTTGGAGGGCGTTTTGCGCGGTTTTCTGAAGAGTTCTACTGCATAGTTGCTCGACAGGCGTCGTCAACCTGTTCCAGCCGGGCCTTGGCATCAACCTTCTTTCTGGCCTTTTCCAGTTTGATGGAGTGTGCACGAACAACCTCAGGGCTGTTGCGCAGGATAAGCGCTGCCTCTTCTGGACGAACGCCAAGTTCAGGGAAGTTCGTGGCCATTCCACGTCTGAAGGCGTGCCAGCCCGGCCATCGGAGGTTGACCCCCTGAATCCGCTTGCGGATTGCCCTCGCGGCCCTGCGCAGGTTGATTGGTTCCCAGCCGTCCACGAGTAGGCGCTTCAGTGGCGCTATGACCGGCAACAACTCATCGTTACCTGTCTTTGTGTCACGATGAATACGAACACGGTCTTGGTCGAAGTCGCCCGGCTAGAGGGCTTGAAGTTCCGGGCCTCGCAGCGCCAGAAAAGCATTCAAGCCAATGGTGACGGCAACCTGTCCGCTGGGGAATAGCGCCAAAAGTTGCTTGATTTCTCGCAAGGTGTACGCATCGTTCTCACGGTGGTTGTGGTGGCCATAGCCTCTAACGCTCGTGCGCCGGTTGCGGGGTAAGGGAAAGGATGGTGACCAAGGCGAAACGCGTGGGCAAAGATGGCGCTTGCCGGAACCTTTGGTTTGCATGAAAATATCATGGCACAATTTATCGCCACGCGTGTTATAGATACCATTCAAGGCGTTCTGCACATCGACCACCCTCACATCTGGTAACCGTAGGTGCTTGAGATGCGGCCGCAGTAACTTCCACATGTTCCGGTAAAGCGTAACCGTACCCTTCGTTAGCCGCTTCTCCACATCCGGGAAGAACGTGCCAGTTACCAATTGCTGAACCGTGCTACCTGCCTGTACGCTTGGTGCCTTACGTACCCGGCCCAAAAACTCTGCGGCCAGCGCCTTGACTTCAGTCTTCTTCGGATAATCTCGGATACTGCACAGCCGGGATTCTCTTGTTTGGTTGGTTTTCCATCGGGCGCGGGTGGAGAAAGAGCTGTGCCAATTTCCCCTCACCAAGGACTCTTTGCAGTTCGCTGAACCCGAAGAACGGGATGAGCACCACGAACAGGAGCGCAGTCAAAGTCCAAACTGCCTTCCAGCTCCCCCCGCCCAGATCAGCGATACTCTGGTGAAAAGACTTTCCGTGATAGAGCCCCACGGCCGCATCTTCCATAATTTTGAAACACGCTAGCACAAGAGAAAATAGGGCAGACTTCAGAAGAGTCGGGTAGATGAGGGGTGCTTCGTCGAATTGCTCACCCAAGTGCAGGTGTCTAGCGACTAGCATGACTTTTGCAAGCGCCACCGCATTGATGATGGCGAAACCATGATACGCAAAAGGGATGTGTTGCTCGGCGAGAATCACCGACTTGTAGACCACAAAGAGTGAGAAGACCACCCAAAGATAAAACGTGATGATAAGAACTTCCTTCAGCTCGCGATGGGCTCTCTCCCTTAGCATTCGATTTAAAGTACCCATATCATTTTCCCTCCGACCATCAAAGGCGCTTCGCCAAACTCCAGCATTGCGGCAAATGTTTTTAATCACATTAGCCCCGCGTGTTTAACTCTAGAAGAGAGCTGCGGTTTGCCCCAACTGTCAGTTGTGTCAGCCAAGGGAAACAAGTGCAACGCAATTCTCCTCCTTCGCCCTCCCGTGTGCCCGCGCCGGCGCTGCCGCCCGTCCGGTCCAAAGCTCCCCCCGGCAACCTGTCTTGACCACCCGCTCTTTTGAGAAATTTCTTTCAAACAATGCACACTTAGCAGCCCGGCTCGAAGCCGTGCGCTGATATCGGGCAGGGGCAAACATGAGTTCAGTCGGGGGTCGCCCTGATCGCGTTTGTGTGCATTTTTGGCGGTGCACACGTGGGCATGTTTCTTCGTGCGCATCTTCCTGAACACCATCAGCGTGCGGACTCACAACGGATTGAGAATCTGCGAGCAGGGATCATCGGCACGGTGTCTGCGCTAGGTTCTCGACCTGCTGGTCGCCTCGGCCAAAGGCGCAACTTCAGGCGACGTCAGGCACGCGCTCGAAAATGTAGATCCCAACAAGCTGGTCACCAGACTGCAGAAGTTAAACGACGCGGGCCCGGCTCACGGAAGCGCTCGGTGAGTGCAGCGACGATCTGACCCATGCCTATGACGCCCGCCAAGCTCTAAGTACTCTCGCCCGGA
>JBPYDQ010000053.1:0-3695 GCA_051986135.1 Terriglobales bacterium
CGCGGCGATTGCTCCAGCGCTCAAGTTCGTCCTCATCCGCCGCTTGCTGAATGTCTGCATTCAAGCGGTCGGTCCCGCTGAGGGTAGCGGTCTGGCCCTCGTGTACCTTAAACGTTTGGCCGTTGCCCGCGGATTCACCCTCCCCCTCGCGGACCGTGATCATCGTGAAGTTACCATCCTCGACGGCCTTAACCTTGTAGCTCCCGGGACGCAAAACGGAAAACGCCTGGTTGGGGGTATCAATCTCGACGACGTTGTCGTCGTCAAGGTGGCGCACGCGAACGTTAATGGTGCCCGCGCTCAGCTGGATCTGAACGGTGTGATCGTCCAAGTTGAGAAATGAAAATCCGGTGTTGCTGCCGAGGTGGATCGAGGTAGAGCCTAATTCCACTTCGGCCCGCGAATCGCGATCGCACCACAGCTTGTCGCCCGTGGTGACGGGCCGGTTTGGAATAGCCTCGACCCACTCGGATTCGCCAGCGGGCTGGAAGGAGATAGATCCTTCCGTGTGTCCGAGCCGCCCGGCCCGCCCCGGAGGATCGTTATCACCGTCCTGTGCCGTTATGTGCGGCACCAGCGTCAAGGCAAGCAGTGCGAACGCTAGCAATGCGCAGAAAGTCCTGAGTTTCCCCTGTACTCCGTTGTGCATAACTATCCTCTCCCCAAGTCGGTAACATCACCCCCAAGCCAAGGTTGTGGTGAGTTTCCGGTGTGAAACCGAGACTCGAACGTCATACGTCTTGGCCGCATTCTATTTCTCATTGAAGGGTTGTACCGGTAACCTAGGTGATAGGACCTTAGATTGGATCAGAGGTTTCTGAGCGATGACCAAGGTAGATGCATGGTTAGAATCAGAGAAATTCCGCGCCCGACCGCATACTCATATCAGGTGTCCGGAGTGGTGTCCCGAAACTCACGAATGAGGTCACATTGCATGATCTTGGACGATTCAGGACGACTGTAAGTGATTGAGATTGCGTGGCAGTTCCTCAAAGAAGAGAATCGGCTTCTACTCGGGACAACTGACCAGCATGTGGTTTCCGCTGGCTTGCCCATTCTTTACTCTAAAGATGGGGGCTGCTTTGAGAGCACTTCTCAGGGCCACGTTCCACCGCCGACACCGTGCCGCCCAGCACAGGCTGTTAATCTAAACATACTACTACTAGCAATTCTCTCAGTTCTCATCACAGGAATCTCGCAAATAGGATCAGGTGCGTTACATCCTGTTGCTTTCCGCCCCAAAACGATAGGTAACGATACCCTCTCAATTTTTTCAGGAGTTAATCATGTCAGTTCGACAGAATCGTCACGACCTCGACGTGTCCCTAGGCCGTCAAACGACCTGCGTGGCAACCCTTGTATTGGGCCTGTTCCTAGCATTCTTATCCGGATGCTCTAGTAGTTCTACACCCTGTATCGGAACGCGCGGAGCCTACAACAACGCTAGCTTGGGCGCATCAGGCACACAGTGGGCGTATCAAGTGTCGGGCTGGCTTATTAATTCTAATGGGACCTATTCACCTTACACTGCCGCTGGAGTCTTCACCGTAAATGGCAGTGGAGGAATCAATGGTGGAACGGACGCCTTCTGGGGGACGATTAGCGGCGGAATCTACACCATTAACAGCAATGGTACTGGAACAGTCATCTTGGGCATCTCCACCAAAGCTGGGAGTCAGAATCTTGTGTGGAGGATCACACTGGGGAATCCGGGGACAACGAATTCTACGGGAGCGTTTGCGGTGATTCAGAGTGACTCTTTGGCCAAATCGGCGGGCGCAGCTTATCAGCAGAATCCGACGACCCTGAACACAGCTCCGAATGGTACGTATGTCTTTCGCACCCACACGAATGCCCCCGGAGCGACGATCACAGGTGCACAGAATTCAGTTGGCTCGATTACTTTTGGCGCCGGAGCCGTTACCGGGAACGACGATTGGGTGAGTGGTGGCGGCACGGGCGGCCAGACCCTTGGCTTTTCTGGCGTTTTCAACACTCCGAATGGGGGTATTGGATCGATCACGTTTGCTGATGGCCTGGGGCTGCGCACGTTCGATTATTTTCCGATTGACGCGAATACTCTCCTGCTCTACGAAACGGACGCCATCAACAAGGGCGGCGGTGTGGGTAGAGCCGAAGCTCAGCAAACACCGACAGGCGGGTTCACAAATGCTTCACTTAGCGGGAGTTTTGCATTCATCAACCGCGGCGATACGAACGCCAGTGGGGCAGGAGGGGTGAGCAGTGCAGGCCAGTTTGTTGCCAACGGAAACGGAAACATCACTGGAGGCTCGCTCGATTCTGTGCGGGACGGAACCCCGCAGCTAGCGCAGACGCTTTCGGCGAGTACATACTCGTTTGCCTCTGCTGGCCGGATCAATGGTCGGGCTACTGCGACATTGGCCATTTCTGGAGGTAACAGTATTGACACGGTTCTCTACTTTGTAAGTCCAACCCGTGCTTTCTTCATAGTCACAAATGACCCGACGGTGGTCGCAGATGGCACTGCCAGTCAGCAGTCGAGCTCGTCTTTCACGGAAAGCTCATTCAATGGAAACTATGCCTTTGTGATGGACGGGACGGTTTCTGGCGTTCCGAGTGCCCTCACGGGAGTCGTAGCGTCCACTGGCAATGGCATCGTGGCCTGGTCGCTGCTCTCTTCCTCTGGCGGAACGCTAAGTGCCTGCGCGGCGGGGACTTATACCGTGGCTGGGAATGGCCGGATGGTTGCCTCGCTTCCCCCCGGGATTTCGACCCACGTGGTTTTCTATCTAATTTCACCCGGAGTAGGGTATGCGATCCAAGTTGATACCGGAACTCAGATGTTAGGGGGAGTGGCAAACCAGAATCATCTGGTAACACCTTACATACCCGGAACCTAGTAACAGGGACAAATAGCCGTGGGGGCTAAGGTATGCAGTCGTGCAAGTGTATGCGAGGCGATCTCCGCCCCCTAAGGAAGAAAAAATTTCATGATGGAATAGTGCTGGTGCCGTTTGGACAAACGGCACCAGTAACGGTCATCGCGTAGAGGTTATGATCCCAGCCGTGTTGCCGCCAATGGCAAGCATGAGAACAGCCTTCTCCATCTTTTTATGTCCATGCCTATGCAATTCGTAGGAGGCGAATATTTCTGCTGCGAACAGCACGCCCTGTGCAGCGGAAGCGACTACCGGACCGCTGTGCACAAACGGGCGAGCCAGTGGATCGTGTTCTTGGAAGTTGAACCTTCCCCAGTTCCGCATAGTGAACGCCATGTCAATTGATTTGGCGGTAGCGTCGCCGGCAATTAGAGCTATGTTGGTTTTGGTCCAGTAAGTCGATGGTGCCTCAGGAACATTCTGGGCAATTGCGGGCAAACACAGTAACAGAAGAATGATCCAGGGCCGGATCACGTTGGTCACGACTCCTCCTCGGGTTAGGGTTCTCGCAGCGCAGCCACAGCTTTCGGTAGCGTCTTAATGAATGTCGACAGAAGTTCTCAGGCTTCTCACTTCAACCAGCAATGCCACCAATCGAGGTGATACCGCCCGCAGCACTGCGGCGGCGCTTTCCGAAGCCTGGACGACTCAAAAATGAGGCTAAACCTCGCAGTCTGAGTGACATCCGTCTAGATCTCTCAAATTTGGGTCCTGCGTTTTGAAAAATAGCTCATTCTTCAGACTGCGACGTTGTCAAAGGGCAATCATTGCTAT
>JBPYDQ010000054.1:0-4821 GCA_051986135.1 Terriglobales bacterium
CTCAGTGCGCCGAATACCATGCCCCAGGCAAAATCTTCGGGGATCGCTAGTATTGTGGGAGTATTAAATACCGCCGCCGGGGTTCGACCGATCTGCGGTCCGGAAGTGACCACGAGCGTCTCGACTAGACCGGGATCCGCCGGCGGCGGATACACCTCGATCCCGACCGGCGGGAGAGTGAATTTACCCCATACCTGCGGCTGCCCAGGCTGGAGCGAGCCCAGCGGCCTGAAAGCCTGCATGGCAAATTCGTCATCCCTCCACAGCGGGTAAAAGCCTGCCCCGGCTACGGTGGTCCACCAAGCCACCCGGCGCACGTCGAGCACGCCCTCGGGCAAGAACAGCCGCGAGACTGTCGGCCCCATGCCAACATCCTGCAAGTTGCGGGTGACGTTAGCGCCGGTATCGGCTAACCAGCGGTTGATACGGTTCTGCAGAGCATTCGCGACCTGGTCGAAGCTGTATTGTCCGGTGCCCGTCCAGGTGGCAGTGAGCGGCGGCTCTAGTAGCGCCGCTAATACGGTTGAAACAACGTCGAAATCAGTAACCGAAAAACTGAGGATTCCCAGCTGTTCGTTCAGATCATAGAAAGCACTATTGCCGATGCCACCAGAAGGATGAATATCAAAAACGGCGCGTTGCTTGAACGTCGAGGTGAGTGCCTGCCAGGTGCGGATGGCTTGAATGATGAGGTCATTTAATTCGGGGATGGTCCAGAAGACAGTATTCGGGTCTTCGAGCCGCGCTGCAAGCTCCTGCCGCGCGGCCCCCAGCGTGAGATAAGAATAACCCGGCGATGCCAATCTCTCACCACCCTAATGCTGCCTTCATTTCTTCGGCGGAGTCGGTGGCGGTTGATGTGGTGGCGGAGTTGGCGGCGTCTGATGCGGCTGCGGCGGCTTGGGCGGCGCCTCATGCGGCGGCGGCCCGCTAGGCGACTGCGCCTTCATCAATTTATCGACTTTATCCGTGAGTTCCTTCATCATCTTCTCCATCGCATTCATCTGCTCGCTGCCATGCTCCACCTGCCGCTCTGGCAGCCCTTTATGAAACTGCTCCAGATTGTCCAGCTCCTGTCTCATCTGGCCCTGCGCCATGAGAATGCGCGTTATGGTGGCGCTCTCGGCTGATCGGATTCCCTCTATCCGCTCGACGTATGCCGGCAACGGTGGAATATATGGCGGCTTGCCTTCGCCTTCCCGCGTCAGCATGGCAGTGTTTAAGTTGATCTTGATCTGCGCGCCGGTTGGCGGCATGGGTTTCGCCAGCTGCACCGTGCAATTCAGAAAGTTGGGGTCTTCCGTGACATCGAGGACCCGGCCCGTAAGGGTAACGGTGTCGCCTCGCGACAGTTCATTGCCTAGTGAGTCGTTCATATCAGTACTTCACCACCGAGCCGCCATTCATCGGGCTGCGGATGGGCGCGCTGGAGCGGGAGATTCCCGGCCGAGTGGTATTGCGGGCCGTCGAGGGGTTGAGATCCAGCCTGCTTTCGGGAACGACAAGATTTGTGCACATGGGGCTGCGCATCGGGCCGATGTGGCCGCTGGTCGCGGCGCCCTTGCTGCTATTTATGTTTTTCGCCATCTTCCTTTTCCTCCTCCTCGTTATTTTCGGTGTCTTCTGTTTCTTCGTCTCCGGTAGGATCGAACGGCGGATCCTGCTTCGGATCGGGATGAGCCGCAGCCTGAGCAGCCAAAGTGCCCGGGGCCAGCGGCATAAAAGGTGTCGTAGTTTGGTGATGTTGCCATCGCATTACCGAATTTAAGACTGCATCCGTAGCCATAAACCACTCTAAAACCCTCTAGGTAACAAGCTTGTGACATCGTGGCTCTGGAGGAACTGACCTCCGAGTGGGAACATAAACCCTTGTCCTTGACGGAATGGTGACAGCGGGACTAATTCATCGTCCTGCTTGAAACAGTTGATAATGGCGTCCCTGTACTCCTTGTCTTGCGTCTGCCGATACGAAACCCAGTTCGTCTGCCCAACTTCAGGGAACGTGCTGACATTGGCGAGCGCCCAGTCGCTCGCCAGAGCCTTCGCCTTGTACATAAGAGCCTCTGGCAATTCGTAGGGAACAGTGGGCAGATCCTGCGCGAAGGACAGGTCGGGCCAGCGCGTCCAGTAAGTAGCAGAGTAAGTCGTGAACTGAACCGGGTTCGGATATAACTCGATAACTGGCTGACCAAGGCTATTACGCCCATAGTTAGCAACAATATAGGCATCGCCCTGACCACCGCGCTGCGGATCAATAGCATTTAGTTGCGCCTGTGTCCAGTATAGGTTAGGTCCAAAGATCGCATACCCGTTATTGCGGTTGGTGATCACCTGGTACCGCACATAACGCAAATCCGGGGTCAGGTTGTCGAAGGGAGGTGGCGCCGGCGGCGCGTAGTAGCACTTCAGCACCTGGTAAGGCGCCCGATCGACGCTCGCTTCGCCGTAAGGCCGATCGATGGTCAGATGCGCCACCCCGTCCCACGATACAATTTGGTAATTGGGACCGGTAGGCGAACTGATGCGATTGGTTGAGCCTACCCGCAGCTCCCGGCCTATTCCCAGAATGGGATGGGCCAGTGGCGGATTCGCGAACGCAATGGCGTTGAGTTTGTCTGCGGCTGTCGGATCCGCCACCACTACCTTCGAGCCGAAAGTGGCTTGCATCGATCCACCGCTGACGGCGTACGGCACGAACAGTTGTGCGTCGGCAACGAACTCAAACGACCATTGCCGGGAATCGCGGATGCGCCCCCAGGCCTTGTTGACCAGCTGCTGGGCGTGAAGCGCACTGATCCTGGGGATCGTGCCCATCAACTCGGCAGTGAGGTCCACAAAGGCCATTTAGCGTTTCCGTACTCGTCTCCGTCTGCCGCCACTGTTGGCAGCCTCGTAGAATCTTGCGGCCGACGTGTCCAGTTGGCCTAGCCTCTCGACCGCTCCTCGGCTTCTACCTTTTCGTCGTCTCGCCATAATTAATGCCCACTCGCCAACAGGCGCACAGTTGAGGCGCTCAGATTGCCCGACGCTTCGGCCCCATCATTCGCCGTGATCCACATCAGCAGGAAGGCTTCGAAAGTGCCATCCGGAAGTTGCGTCGGCATCGGCGGACTGGGTAACGGATTGATCAATAGGGGAATGATGTTTACCGTATACAAGCCATCTGTCGAGGCCATGCCCAGGATGATATCGATCGACTGCAGACCGAAGTCCGCGGCCGTCAATCGCTGCCCCCCAGTTGGCAAAACGACTGGCGGCCCCGGACTCCCGGGAACGATCGCCGTGTAGGATGCCGGCCCTGACACATCGACGATCGACCAAGGCTGATCGCCAGGCTGCTTCGGATAGCCGTACCTGGTTAATAGAGCAGTCGCCACTATTACCTCCGCAGCTTTTCGCGAGCCGCACGCATTCCTCGGGCAAATCCACGCCTGGCTCCACGAGCCATAGCTCTCCGTGCTCTCCGTCGTGCCATGTTTCCTCCTTAGTAGTTCCGTCCAGCCTGAATGTTCAATTGAACCGGCGAGTATGAATTGGCCGATCCGGCCGCCATCGCAATACCGATGGAAGTCAATCCACCCGTCGCACCCGACGCACCCTGACCGTTCGTCGCCACGACTCCCGTGCCAACCGCCACCGTTCCCGAAAAGTTCACGATCACCTGACCCGAGATGTAGATGAAATCCCAGTTGCCGGGATACGTGGAGTTGATGATCACGCCCGCTACCTTGTTCGGCGGGGTTGTTCCAGGCGCGGTCGTGACGATGTAATTCATCTCGTCCAACCAGTAGGCAATGCGCCCGCGCGCTGCGAGCTGCGAATCAAGCGGATTGAATTGCACGTACTGAATCACACCGCCCCACAGCGGTCCCACATCTGGATCGTGAAACTGATCAGCCCACGGGTTGGTGATGGTGGTCGCCCCGCCAATCTGGCCACCGTAGGGCTGCACGATCGATCCCGAGACCTGCGCCGTCGAAACCGGCACGCCCGGCGCCGGATCGCCATGGCGGCTCGCCTGATTCAGATAGTTGGTCGTGATGCGGGGATGCTGATTCATCCCCATGAAAGCAGTGCCGCCGATAGGCATATGTCCTCCTAAGAATTGATCCCGTAGATCTGCGTGTTACTCCACGGAGCCACGCACTCCAGATTCACCGCCGCCTTGAGTTGACTAGCCACACGAGTGTTATCAGGAGCCCTAATAAAATCAGTAGGGTTAAATCCGAACTCCACGTCATTCGACACCCTGAACTTCCACCTGCTGGTGTTGAAGAAGACGCCCACCTCACCTACCTGGAGAGTGGAAACTGTTGATGGCGGGAAGTTGTTCGGCGGAGTCGTCGGCGCCGTATAGTTGATCTGCCCGGTGAGGTTGTTGCCCAGGCCGCCGTTCGATGGATCGGAGTACGGGAAGCCCAGCGCGCTCGGGAAGTAGTCGTCCATCATCACGAGCGAGTTCTTGAACTTAAACCCAACTGCCCCAAAATACGGATCTTTGACCGAAGCCGAGTCTTGTCCGAAACGCTGCTGAGGCTGGATGCGATTTTCGACAAACGAGACGAAAGGTTTATTAGCACAAAACAAATTTGGCTCGTCAGTGCCACGCTTGGCCAGGTTGTAAGCAGCATTGAATACAGGGTAAGTAATTGTTCCAGCTGTTCCGTCTGCTTTTCCAGCCCAGTACACGTTTCCGTTAAGAGCCTTTCTAACGTTTCCATTACGTTGGGCAGTTCCGTATGTCGTGTAGACGATGCCATCCCACGATGGTACAAAACCATCGTTGATCGCTTCCACCCAGCCATTAATATTGATCGTCCG
>JBPYDQ010000055.1:0-3255 GCA_051986135.1 Terriglobales bacterium
CCCCAGGGCTTTTTGAAAGTTGTCCGAGAGTTTGACCGCCGGCCTGCCCTCGACATCGTGCAACTTGCATACCAGGCTGACAGGATCAAACGTGTCGTCCCCTCTCGGATTGCAGTCGCGAAAGTCATTTGTAAGTAGCGTACCCCATCCGGCGCTGAAGCGGATGCGTGCCTCCGAACCCCATTTCCGTTCATCGAGAAAATCGTCAGCCTGGTGAAAATCAGCAGGCGAGGCTCCATTGCGAAGCGTCCCTCCAAAATAGGCGTGCAGGCCCAAGATTGTATTTGCGTCAAGAGCATCCGAAGCGATGAAGAGTTTTCGGCGCGGGTCACTTCCGTTCTGTTCGAGCCAAGTGATGAATTCGTCGCCTGCCGCGTAAGGGTCTTTGCTATCAGCACGTTGCCCGGTCCACGAAGCGACCCATTTCGGGGCATCGCGGAGAAACTGGGTGGTACCGAAGGTATCCGGGAGCAGAATGAGCAACTCTCCGTGATAGGTCTGCTGCCACAGCTCCAGCAGACGGTACTGAGAGTCTTTCAGTTCCTCGTCATCCTTGGCCATCGCTGCGAGCGCCATCGGGAGTTCATGGGCGTTTGTTCCGATGGCTTCGAGCCCGTGTTTGTACGCAAGGTAGGTGTTTGATGTTCCTTTGAAAGTGTCACCAAGCACGTCACTCATGGCCTTCACGACAAATTCCTGCCACAAGAAACTATGCCTTCTCCGCGTTCCAAAGTCGCTTACGCTCAATGCAGGGACGCCGCGCAGTCGCGACAGCTTTTCCCAAAGCCTGGTCTTGGCCCGGGCATAAAGAATGTCGAGCTCGAACTCGCTGAGGTTTTTTAGGCTGCTTCTGGTCTTTAGCTCGCTGATGATCGAAAGCGCATAGATTTCCCACATGGTAGTTTCTGTCCATAGACCATGAAAGGAAAGCAGGAACTGCCCGTCTTGAACGGACAACTCATAGTCGGAGAGGCAAAAGTCGCGTTCGAGCCAATCGAGAAACGCCGGCTCAAAGATTCCGCGGCTTCCATAAAAGGTATTGCCAGCCAGCCAAATCAGTTCGGACCTGTTAAAGCGGCGTGTTCTTGTCTGGTCGAGCTGCTCACGAAGCTGACCGACGTCAATCAGGTCGGCCAGACGCACGCTGACCGAACGGTTTAGGAGCGAAAAGGAAGTTTGCGTCCGTGGGAAGCACTTCCAGATGAATTGGAGCATCAGCAGTTTGTAGAAGTCCGTGTCCAGGAGGGACCGCGTGATCGGGTCCAGTTCCCAATTATGATCGTGCGCGCGCCGAGCAAGATTAATGATCACAATCGTACCACTCTAGCGCACACGGGCTGTTTTGGCTGAGATTTACGTTCGGCGCACTGTCGGGCGCCACGCGGCACGCCTGCATCCTTGGCATCATTCGTGAGGGTGCTCCCGGTTGTAGATAATACCAACAGAGCGATATAAATGCGCTTTGCCGATGACCGTTATTCCGGACGGGGAACCATCGGAACGCCTTAGCGGACACCCTGCAGACCCTTGAGGCCATCTGCGTTCTTCATCGTTTAGCTCCTTCAGCCTTAGCTGCTAGCTCCGATTGCTGGCAGGCCGTTCTGCGTGTGACACCGCCCCTAATCCTGCTCACCGAGAGTTTGGACATACGTTTTGCCGTACGGATAGAAGAGTTCCTTGCGGCCTTGCTGCCACGCCGCTTTGAGTTCGGGCGTTGTGATGTCCCAGTCCGGCCGGCATTTCTCGGTGACAGCTCGCAGGTCCTGGCGGAGATCTTCCATAGTGGGTCGGCCCCAGAACCAGTAGCCGTTGTAGATCTTGTAAATGACAAGACCGGGTTCGAGGACAATCACGTGAGGGATCATGGGATTGTTGACTGGATCGGTGTATTCGGCGATGTCGAGGTCCTTTTGGACGACACGACCTGCGTCGGAGAGGAAAGGCCAGTGGGCACCCACTCCGCTGCGATATTCGTTCGTCTGAGTGATATTGTCGGTGCTAATCGTGACAAGCCGGCAATAGGCGACCTCGAGCTCGCGATGGAGTTCCACGAGTCCTTCAGCCTGCCGGCGGTCCTTCGGGCAGAAACTTCCGCGGCTGAGGACGAGAACCATCGGATGTTGTCCTTGCAGTTCGGAGAGCTTCCGGCGTTTCGTCGTGTGGTCAGAGAGCTCATAGTCGGGGAATACAGCCCCTGCAACAATGTCAGATCGCATAGAAAAACCTCAGCAGATTGGGATGCTTGGCGTCGAGAAACCCAGTTTGACCGCCCCGGCTCACCCCGGGCCCAGTTCTAGTAGATCGCGCTGTTGGTCGACTTTACATCGTCAGAACCACCCGGAACTGAGCGTTCCCGCTCATCATTCGCGCGTAGGCCTCAGCCGCTTTTTCGAGCGGATACGTCTCAATCATCGGACGCACGCCGCTTAGTTCGGCGAAGCGCAGCGTGTCCTCCGCATCTACCGGTGTTCCCGAAGCCCAGCCTTGAATCGTGTGACTTCCGTTAACCAACTGCACCGGTGTGACCTCAATGGGCTCCGCTGCCACACCCACCACCATGAGCTTACCGTTCGGGCCCAGGCCGTTGATCAGCTCGGACATCGCTTTCGAGCTCGGGGCGGTCGCTAGAATTACCTGAGCGCCACCCAGCTTTTGCAATGCCCCTGCCGCGTCCGTCGATTTGCTATCGATGTACACGCTCGCTCCGAGTTTCTTTGCGAGCCCCGCGTTTTCGGCCCCGCGCCCGATAGCCGCGACCCTATAGCCAAACTTGTTCGCAAATTGAACTCCAAGGTGACCTAGTCCCCCGATGCCCAGCACTGCAACAAGGTCGCCGGGGAGGGCGCCGCTGTGCCGTAACGCGTTGTAAGTCGTAATTCCAGCGCAGAGCAGCGGTGCGGCTTCCGCGTCACTTAGACCCTCCGGTATCGCTGTCAATGCCTCTATGGGAGCGACCATGTATTGCTGGTATCCACCGTCGTAACTAATGCCAGCAATTTTCAGGTTCTGGCAGTTACCGAAGTCCCCCCGCCGGCACGAGAGACACGTGCCGTCATGCCCGCCGTGCCAGCCGACGCCGACGCGCTGCCCCTTCTTCCACTCAGAAACACCAGCACCCAGTTCGTCGATAACACCCGCGACCTCGTGTCCGGGAACGCGCGGATATTGGATTCCGGGCCAAGCGCCTTCTTTTGTGAACATGTCACTATGGCAAACACCACAGGCCTGCACCTTGATGCGCACCTGGCCTGTGTC
>JBPYDQ010000056.1:0-6281 GCA_051986135.1 Terriglobales bacterium
GAAAGGATGGCCAAGAGAGTGAGAGCCTGTTTGCACGGACCTTATCTACAATCTAATGCAGCTGGAAAAGAAAATCTGTAACGAACGTCACTGACCTAGGTGACGACGCTCACTAAAGGAAAGCAAAAGACCAGCAAGCCAACTTTTAGTCTGCCGGTTTCGGGGGAAGGCAGCAACCCTAAGTGATTGCGGTTTGCGATACTCCCACCATACTCGGAAAGCCACTATCACCTAAGCTGCGACCATGAACAACAAGAGCCCCAGCGGAGCACGCGGTAGCGATGGGATCCTGAAGTTCTCCAGCAGAGCCAACGTGCAGATGATGAACGTTGCCAACACCAACCTTCTGTTTGTTCTACTCACAGTTGTGCATCCGTTTCCAATACAAACGGCGGCTCGGGGAGCCAGATTGAGAACGCGCTCTAGTTCAGAATATAAAAAGCGGAACCACCACTCGCCATAGCATCCGGAACAATGGAATGCGCCCACCTGTCTCGATCTGTTGTGCGACGCTCGTTAAGATAGCTCTTCACAACAGCATCACCTCCCTGCTGCAATAGCTCCTGTAGTTTTTGCGTTTCTTGTTGGATTTGCTTGTGCCTTGCGGTTACAGGAAGGTCTGGAAGTCATGGGCATCTGGGCCTATAACGGTGCCGTCTCGCGGTGCCACTGCCTGCACGGATGTTAAATTGTTCTTCTGAACAATCCGGCTTACTAGCGGTCTCGGCACTGGCGATTCAGCTATACAGAAGGGCCAGCGCTAGGCTAAACACGGCTGTCGTGATCTTTTTTTTCATCAGAATTCCCCTTTGTGAGACGGAGTTCGGAAAGGTGCATGAGCTCCATGCCAGCCATCTCAAACCTCGCGTGGTTTCAGTTGATTAGGGACCTGGTTCAGGGGGCAAACCCGGACCATGTGCCGCCTACTCTGATTGGAAGGAATGTTGCTGCAAAGGGAAACTCTTCGCCAAGGGCATAAAAACACCCCAAATGATGAGCCTTTTGTGACTTGCGACTAGCCTAGTCGCGCTCGCAGAGTGGTCATTGAATACGATTCTCGTCTGCAAGTTTCCGGATGCCCAGACGTATGATCGCAATCATACTGAGACCAAGCTTTTTCTGTAATTTATCCAGTAAGATGAGATCACAGCTTGTGAAGTTGACGGTTGTGGACTTTATGAGTCGATCTTTCACCGGGAAGGTTTGCTCCTTTGTTTCGCCCCCGAGTCTCATAAATTACCGTACGTTGCGGGACGCCTGCTTGCGCGAGAACAATATACTGCCTACTGTTTTCCAATCTGCTACCAAACTGGTAGCAGTTTCCGATAAATCTTGGGAGAGGACGAAAGATTAGATCGAATGCAGTATATATTCCCGTTTGCGTTCTCGAAACGCCTCCCCCGCATAATGTGGGGATGGTCAGAGACAAGTTCAGTGGTTTAACTCTCGGCTGATCGTTAAACCGTTCCGACGTCTCCGCGCCATCCCCACCACCGTGACCGACTCTTCAAATTAGATACGATTCACCGCATGGAACCATTGAGCAAAGCCGCATCAGCTTGAAGCATCGCCAAAACTGCCGGGGAAATCTCGAAAAGCCTGTATGAGTTCGGCAAGAGTTGAAAGATCGTGAACTGAAGCAGCGGATTGACGAAATACTCGATCAGGTGCGGGATTTTAAAGCAGTCGGCATCAGAACTCGAAGACGAAAACCGCGCACTTCGAGAGAAGTTGCGGTTTAAGAGCAACCAGTACGAGTTCAGAACACATTTCTATTACCACAAATCAAAACCTGATCAAGCCTGGTGTCCCTAGTATTTTGCCGAGAACGTTCGGGCTCCGGTGTCTGCAAATGATGGTTATACGCAAAGTTCTGCCTCGTGTGCAGTCGTCACGTTCGGGTGGGTAGACGCAACAGTTGTTATAGTGGTCCGACTCGATCCGATGGACTGTGGTCGTAAAAAGAACCGCCTCCTTTAGCTTTACTCAACCTACACGATTGCGGAAGGCACACAACGAACATAAGCCCGTACCATCGCCCCAACACTGCAGAGGAGTTTTGTGAATCTCACTTTAATATTGATAGCTAGGAAAACCTGGAGTGAAGTATTTTGTGTACTTTTTACATCGTATGGACGCTAAGTATTTTGGAATCAATGGAATTCAGTGTTTTTTGACCGAGCTAAGCTCCTCAGTGCTTGCTCCAGTCGCGATGGGGAATCGAATCGATATTTTTGGGCCCCATTCCTGTTTTCGAGGATAGTGGACACCCCAAAGAGCCCCCGATCCAAGAGCCTTCGCCGTTGAATGACTCGAGTACCCCTCCGAAGTTGGGGCAAATTGTTGCTTCGAGGAAAGGCAATCAGGCACGGACTGCGGTCAGGCTAGCCGGTCCCGATACTCCCCTCTGGTTGTGAACTCAGTCAAAGATCATTTGCCGATAAATCCAGCTTCCCGGAACTATGGGCTTAGATAGCAGCTCTTCCTCGCCCGCGCTGCATCACCGGATCCGTCCGGATCAGCCCTATTCCCCGCCTCGCAACCGTGCTAGCCTGTTCCTAGCGTCCCGGAGTAGCTCGTTACCAAAATACCGCGATTGATGAAAAAGCCCCGCAACCCGCTCCTACCAGCTTCTAGGGAAAGGACTTCCTCGCGTCCAGAGGACGGCCTCAAACCGCAACTTTCTGGCGCGGAAGGGGTTGAAACGGGTGTGAGCAGTGTAGCCCTAGATCGAGGGCTCCTCGCGCTGGCTGGTTCCGTGTCGTCCACGGGCGGTGCGGAACGAGCAGCTACCGACGCCGACATAATGCTCCGGGTCAAGGCGGGCGATGATTCGGCTTTTGATTATCTGGTCCAGAAATACCGCCGGCCGATGATGAGCTTTATGTTCCGCATGACGCATAACGCGGCGGTTGCGGAGGATTTGGCCCAGGAAGTATTTCTCAGAGTCTACCGGTCGCGCGCGGGGTACGAGCCAAGCGCAAAGTTCACAACCTGGCTGTATCGAATTGCTACCAACCTGGCGGTCAATCATGCTCGCGATACTCGACATGAGCGGCCAGAGAATATGGTCAGCCTGGATCAGCCGGACGACGAGACGGGTACCACCATGGATGTCCCAGACAGCTCTGTGAGCGTCGAGCAAGCCATGGTCCGCCGGGAAAGGCTGAAGGCCATTCGGGATAGGGTGCAACAACTTCCCGAACGGCAGCGCATGGCGGTGGTCATGCATAAGTACCAGCAGATGGATTATCGCCAGATCGCCGAAGTCTTGAAATTGAGTGAATCAGCCACCAAGTCTCTGCTGTACCGCGCGTATGAAACATTGCGGGAGCAGTTGAAGGAATTTGTTTAAGGGTGAGTGTCATGAAGTGCAAGGATGTTCGCGAACTGATGCCGGACGTGGCTCTCGGACTGGCCGCCGCTTCTGGGGAGGCGGGAGAGCATCTCCGCATGTGTACTGATTGCGCGGGGAGACTGGAAGAGATGCGTAAGACGATGGCGCTGCTCGATGAATGGCAGGCGCCGGAGGTCTCGCCGTTCTTTGATACGCGATTACAAGCGCGACTTCGCGAGGAGAAGGCCGAGGGGGCCGCTCCTGGATTTCTGGCCTGGATTCACAAGCCGGTGCTTGCGCTGGTAACGACTGTCGTGCTGGTCGCTGGGGTGACCTGGTTCCGCGGGGACTTCAGGAGTCAGCAGGTGGCGGAAACTACGGTGTATGTTCCGGCTCAACCGGGGACGCCGGTGGGCGATTTGCAGGCATTGGACAAGAATCACGACCTGTTGTCTGATTTCGATGTGCTCGATGATTTGAGCGTGCAACAGGATGTGAACGCGAACCCTTAATGTGTTGTGGCGAAGGTGGACAATGTGGGGGGGAAAGACACGGCTGAAGTGGGTGCCGTTGACCGGCGTTGTGCTGGTTGCCAGCACTCTTCAAGCACAACACTCCCATTCCGGGGGTGGACAGGGAGCCGTCCGGCAAGCGCCACCGCGCCAGGAGCGCTCCGTACCCCGCCCGCAGCAAAATCGGAATCAAAACCAGAGTCGCGGCGAGCCCCCTGCTTACCAGCGAGCACCGGAACAGCGCGAAACGCCGCGCAATGAACCTGGCTACAATTCTCGACCCGAGACCCGCTCCGTGCCGCAGCCCGAACCGCGGGTTGTTCCGCGGCCGCCGCAAAACGTGCCTCGCCCGGGGCACTCTGGCAACTGGCTGAATCAATACCGGAACGTTCCGCGCGCTCAGCAGGAAAAGGCTTTAGAAAGTGATCCTCAGTTCCGCAGACTTCCGGCACAGCAGCAACAGCAGCTACGGCAGCGTCTAGAGCATTTCAGCAGTCTCCCGCCGCAGCAGCAGAATCGGATTATGAGCCGCATGGAAACCTGGGAGCATCTGACACCGCAGCAGAAGCAGACCGTTCGTGGCCTGTATCAGCAGATGCAGAAACTCCCACCTGGCCGCCGCGAAATGGTGAACAATGCTATTCGCAACCTGCGCCAATTGCCGCCAGAGCAACGTCAGGAGATGTTGAATTCCCCCCGTTATCGAAACATGTTTACGCCGCCGGAGCGGAACATGCTCAACGGGATCACTCAACTTCCCCTAGCACCAGCCAATCAAGCCGACGCCGGACCAAGATAGCCGGCGACGGCCTAATCTTCCGAATCCATAGCCTTGCAGGCACTTGGCATTTGGCATTGTTTAGCTCCCATAGAGGGTTTTCGATGCCGAAGTTTCGAGCAGTGGCCTCGAGCACTCGGGCCAGGTTGCAGGCATGAAGAGCTGGCGGCCGGAAGCTAAACAAGCGGCCAGAGTCAATGCTGAAGTGCTGTTTTTACGAGCGGAAAAGATTTCGCAGAACGAACAAGACATTGGCTGGACGCTCCGCTAAGCGGCGCATGAAATAGGGATACCACTCGGTGCCAAACGGAATATACACTCGCATCCGCCAGCCTTGACGAACCAATTGCTGCTGCAGGTCTCGACGGATGCCGTGCAGCATCTGAAACTCGAACGAGTCGGGCGGGATCTTTTCGCGTATGGCAAATGCTTTGGCCTCTTTGATGATGCGCTCATCGTGGGTAGCCAGCCCATGATAGATTCCGCTGGTCATGAGAGTCTTCATGAGTTTGATGTAGTTGGCGTCCACTTCCGCTTTTTTCCGGAAGGCGATCTCCGGGCTCTCTTTGTAGGCCCCTTTGCAGAGCCGGATGCGAATGCCGGCGGCCAGAAGGTCGTTGACATCTTTTTCACTGCGATACAAATATGACTGAATGACCGTCCCCACCGCTCCGCGATAGGCGGGGGCGCGATTCAGCTGCTGGACAAAATCGAGCGTCCGCTGGGTGTAGGGTGAGCCTTCCATGTCCACGCGGACGAAGTTTTTCAAGTCGGCTGCCTTGGCGACCAGGCCACTGACCAGCTCGTAAGCTAGGGATTCATTCACATCAAGGCCCATGTGGGTAAGTTTCAGGCTGATGTTGGCCTCGAGACCACCTCTGGCGATGGCATCGAGAAGGCCGTGGTAGAGCTGTGCGCTCGAGCGAGCCTCCTCGATATTGGTGACGTTCTCGCCCAGATTGTCGATCGATACCGTGGCTCCGTTGTGATTGATGAGCTGGGTGGCCCGAAGGACGTCTTCAATTTGAGTCCCGGCGACGAAGCGAGAGGAAACACGATGGCCCAGGCTAGACTTTTCGGCGATGGTCCGCAAGGAGCGGCTTTCCGAGAAGTAAATCAGCAACGCCCTCAGCACGGGCGATATTCCAGGCGGCTATCAGTCGGTAACATGAACGTTCTTTTTTTATCACAGGCAGAAGGATTTCCGTCTATGACGCACATCACGGTACCCGGTCTTAGGTCTGGAAAATCTCATCCACATAGCACCAGCGCCAGTCCTCGCCCGGCTCAAACGACTGCATGACAGGATGCGTGGTTTGGTGAAAGTGCTTAGTCGCATGCTTGTTTTTTGATGAATCGCAGCATCCCACGTGCCCGCATTCGAGGCAGAGCCGCAGATGAACCCAGCGATCCCCCATTTCCAGACATTCTTTACAGCCCTTTCCGCTGGGGGTGACTTTGTGAATGCTCTTAACGTGGCTACAGGTCGGTTGTGCACTTGGCATCTTTTCCTCCTTTTCACAGAAGACGCTAGGCAGCCCGGACTCGCTTTCTTCCGCTATCCAGTGCCTCGGCCGTCTTTTCGTCGAGAGTCGCGGCATGAAACCAGTTCGGATAAATGGGCGCGGGCGCGGTGATTTTGTCCAGAGTGGCT
>JBPYDQ010000057.1:0-6049 GCA_051986135.1 Terriglobales bacterium
GAGCCCTGGCTATTGAGTCTGTCACCTGAAATGCGACCCGAGGGTCACTACCTGCATGCGTTCGGAGTTCCTCCTGTGACAGTAAGACTCATGGCATTAAAATCGAGAGTGAAACTCGAAAATTGGCTTAGTGCATTCTGACCAACATTGCCGTAGAACTCATCGGGTAACCCTGTCGATTGCATCAGGACTTGAACATTCTTCAGTCTTGCACACTGTCCTGCGAACCTGGCCGCGAGATCGTGAGCTACATAGGCGGGAGCCGTAAGATCTCCTCCCGCTCCAATCAGCTGCAAGTCGATCAGGTCCCCAGTTGCGATGAGTCCTTCGTCCTCTTGAAGAAATTGGTCGGACAGTATGGTTCCCACGGCGCCAGTGTCGAGACTGAATAGCTGATTTCCGTGCCCGAAATCAGCTACAACCAAAGGAGTAAACCTCTCGAAAAACAGGTTGTGCGGGCCCCCTTGATTGAGTTTCCTACTTGTGCCGGCGAAGTCGACTCGGCCGTCCGCATGGAACGTGATTCGCCCTAGTGCTCGGAGCACGGGCATGCCCAAACTTCCCTCGATCTGGTACCCAATATTAGGAAACCTTAACTCGGAGTCTTCGACTACCAGCACCGCAACATTGTGGAGAACGGCTTTCCCAACCCGGATCTCAGGAATCACTGCCGCATGAACCACGACTGACAGGCCTCCGATGCCTTGCGCGGTTTCTTCTTCCGACGAGACTGCAACCCCGAGTCGATTGGCGACCGAACGGCTGATGACAGACAGGTTTGCGCCACTATCGGCGACCCAAAAACCAGAGTAGTTTTCGGCCGTGACCGGGATTTGAAAAAGTCCAAGCCCGTCCTCCTTTCGAACAACGGTAAATGGCCCGTGATCATTTATTGTCTGCGCTGGGGCGCCGCTCAGCAGTGCCCAGCGAGATGATTCCTGGCCGGCATCGCAATCGGAAGCCTGTCCTAGTTGCTCGGCAACACGCTGTGCTTCGGAATAAGTCATCGCCGCATCGGCATAACGAAAGTCCTTGGCGTAGTCATCGGCCAATGTACACAGAACCGACTCGGCACGAACCGGGTTGCTTGCCCTCAGAACTGACAGCAATGGCTCAAGCAGGCGAATCGAGTTAGTCACCTGAAGCGTTCGGTTTGCCATCACACCGCTGAAATAGGCAAGCTCTTCCCTCGCTAGTACCGATTGGTTGGCGCTCAGTCTACGTTCGAGCTGAATGTATTGCTTCTGCTGCAAAAGCCGCTCCAGTTCTTCTACCGGATTTTGATCACGAGCCTGGCCGTAGGCCAAACATTCCGCCATCAAAATAATCGGCAGCGCCGCAACGCGAAAGTGGGCGGCAAGTACAGCAAATCGTGAAGGTACAAGTGTGGAAGTCATAATGAAATCAGAGCAGCGACCGCGGCCGTAGACTCACACCCTAAGAGATGCAAGTTAAGCGTGAACGTGTGTAAAGATTCGTAAGACAAGGTAAAGCGATTGGTAGATAGTCCCTAATCGACCGACTCACACGCCGGGGGGACAACCCCAACAACATCTAACCCAACTGGTCTTAGCTCATGGGGCATCCCATTAGGCCGTACGCACGACAGCCCAAATCGGGAACTACGTCCCGCTCAGGCCGATGTCTCTCACCTGATCTGGCGTCTCGCATGCCCGGCCCGGTGAAGGGCAATTGCAGACGATCAACCTAGCGTCCCGCGTCGGAGAGGACAGAGCCTCGTAGCCGAAGGCTGCGGGCTGAGCGGGTTCACGATGCCATTTCGAACGCTGACTCTGCGGTCCACTCTGGGCTTGCGCGGGATGCGAGCATCCATAAGCGTCGAAGCACCCAACGGCGAGGGTATCCTTCCCGGCTTTAGGTTGAGCAGGTTCCGACTTCGCGGCTACAACCCTGGGATGTCGTGGTCCTGGACAACCTGCCGGCCAAGAACAAGAGAGCTCTCGAACCCGCAAAATGTCACCATTTTTGTTTCGGAAACTGATCCGATGGGTGGAAGAAAGATGAACTCAGCTCCACTGTGAATCACTAAGAACCCTGATGCCCACAAACGTTCGGTCAAGCCTCACACGATCCGTGCTCTCTCCAATCGCGCATGCCATTCTTCAACTCACCCTTGTCCCGAGCTGGCAGTTAACTTGACAGAGCTAACGCAACAGATCAAACTTTCTGAAACGACAAGAAAACTGCCACTCTCTCAGTGCGGGCCAGCCGACGCGAGTAACGACTCCGCATCGAGGAGCCAAGCCGAAAGGAGTCCAACCGTGAAAAACCTAGGGTCGATTTTGGTCATCCTTGCCGTGGTCATCGCCCTAACTGCCTTCACTCAATATGGGAATCAGGGCGGCATGAGTCAACAGACTTCCACGACGGAAAAAGCGGCGGCAAAGGCTGTCACGCTCTCCGGCAAAATCAGCGACGATGGAAAGACGTTGGTCACCGATAAAGACAATAAGAGCTGGACGATCAGTAATCCAGATGCCGTGAAGGGCCACGAGGGACATGAAGTGAAGGTCAAGGCTCACGAAGACGCAGCTAAGAACGAAATCCACATAGTCTCTCTAAAGATGAAGAGCGCAAGCGACGAGACAATGAAGAAATGAAATGCGGAAGTGATTGGCAGGTCTCTTGGCCCGGGCTGGCGAGCAACGCCAGCCCTTTTAATTTTTCTTCTCGTTGGATATAGAGATATGGAAAGCATGCCCTCCACGCCGCCAGCTTTTCGTAGGTTCAGAAGAAGCACGCGTGTTCCCCTCAAAGTCAGGATCGAAGCACTGGGCATTGCTGAGGTTCTAAACTGCCAAGGGGAGACAATGGTCGTCAACCTTCATGGCGCGTCGATCTCAACCACTGCCGTACTCCGTGTGGGCATGAGAATTGAGATTCATGTCTGCCTGACCGATAAACGCGTTGATGCTGAAGTTGTGTATGTCGATCCTGATCAGCCACTGCACTGCGGAATCTCGCTGACGAAAGCACAGAACGTCTGGGGAGTATCGTTTCCCCCGGATGACTGGCACGAAGCCTATGAATAACGGCTTTGCTGGTTTGGCACCGCCCCGATTCGTTCGGAAAGCCGTTCCCTCGAACGAATCATGAGATCTGAAACGACGGTGCCAATCTCGTAGCCGTCCAATTCGGCCTATGATCGGGCGACTTGCCCACACCAGCCTTGCGCGTCACATCATTCCTCGTGATCGAGAGGCTTCCCATTGGGCCTGACCTGCACTTCCGACCTTTTTCCGTTGGTCACGACTTTGCTTCGTAGCCACAAGTTTGCCCTGCTTGGTTAGCACTTCAACTTTGAGGAGCTGGCCTTTCCCCGCCGTTGCTTGCAATGCCTCTCTCAAGAGGGCGGGGAGCGCATCCATTGCAACTTGCTCTTCTACCACCATAACTGCGCCGTTGGCGTCAATCAGGACGTCCTTACTATGTCCGTTGACCACCAACTCGGCTTCGTACAGGGTTTGCCCATTCTCCTTTTCCGCGGAAAAACCGCGAATGGTTGCACCCTGACTCTGCTGGGCAACCACTTTCTCGACCGCTGGCGGCAGATCTGAACGCTTGATTTTCTTTTTTTGCGCCAGCATTGGAAAAGTGAGAAACATGCTGGCCACCAGTGCAAGTCCAATTACTCGTAGATGAGCTGCTCCTCCAGCGCAGGACAGTACAGCGCTTTAGCTGAAGGTGACCTTAACGCGGCTTCGGTAGGTTCTGCCGTCCTAATCGTATCGGTCGAAAATTCTTACTGAGTTGAGTGACCGGTTCTTAGACGCTTAGGACTAGGGGATCGTTCATTCCCCGGGAAGTAGAATTTCGTCGTCTTGATTGACAGATGCGCGGGAGGGGCCGATTAAACTGTTGAGGTTAAAGCGCGGCAGCGGAGCCTCCCATGACCCTTGGTTTCACATTGTTTATTTGAGGAAACCAAGGAGCTTTTATCCACGTGATGTACAGGCGGTTTGGCGCATCATGACGTCCGCCCTTTCGGGCCAGGCCGTCTACCCCAAGCGTGCCATTTACGAGACCGAGTGCAAAGCATAGTGTGACCTCCGAGCAGTAGACGCAAAAGCTTACTGCGGTAGGCGGCCTTGGACATCTCGGGGGAGTGTAGCCAGGGCCGTCCTTTTTCGCCTTCTCTCGTGTTTACACGTACTTGCCTTTTGTGAGACATTGCTCTCGTCCGAAACGGCCTGAAAAGCAGACACCGGCCAGGTCTTCTTTGTTTCGCAGTCTGGCCTCCAATGACAATGGTCAGAATATTGCCGAGCAGCCAGGATGATTTGAGTGATTCTGGTCATTGTGGTCGGCACAACTCACATGATCGGAAGCAACTGCAATACGGTCTTCTCAAACGTAGCCAGTGCCGTTCAGCGAATCGGTTTTTCTAAGATTAAGCAGAGATTCTGACAGTAAGTTCCGGTAAAATCCGCCGGGTGCTGTAGATGCTGCCGCCTTTACTGTAGCTCGATAAGCATTGCTCGGCCCCAGACTCCGACCACGCGTTCACCTCGTTCGGGCCCTACTCGATTCACGATGTTTGCGCCACAGGAGAACAATGCCGACCGCACGGGAGGATAGAATCTGATGTGGAAAAACAAGGATGATGCCGGCTCAGAGCCAGCCCCGGGAAACATAAGCAGATACAGGGAAGCGGTTGAGGAATTTTCCACAAATGCAGCAGAGTTCCTGAAATGCATTCCAGTGCTAGTCAAGACCCGGGATTCGTATCAGCGAGCTATGTCAATCAGTTCAGAGGTGCGTAAAATTCTGGACACGGGTGATGAAACGCTGCGAAGAATGATGAGCCAAATAGAAGAATCTGTTAATGTTCAGCTTCGGACGCAGCCTGAGAAGAGGAAGTCCGAAGTGGCGAGAGTGGAACCACTCAGATCTACGGAGGGTACAGGCAACCCGCCGGATGTGCTTACCATTCTCGCTCATAACTTCGAAGAAAGATTGAAGAAAGATGAAAATTAAGTCCGCTCCAGTGGGTTGAGAATTATGAGAAGGTTCGCAACATCTGGATTTACGGCAAGTACACGAAGAGCTCCACCTAAATAAGCGGCACTGGGAAAGCTTTCTAGTTGACAACCCCTCCTCATCGAAGGCGAATCCCACGCCCATCATCAAGCAATGAGGCTTGGTTATAGGCGAGTAGCTGTCCGATATTGGACAGTCAAATCCGTGAGCGAACGGTGGCGGTAGAAGCCTTGGAACCGGATTTGCGAAGGCTTCTCAATCGCATAGCACCCTTCGCTCTCTGGTCGGGCGGTTGCACACTTCTCAGCCCGTGGATATCGCCCGGCCAGAGTTCAA
This sequence comes from Terriglobales bacterium, assembly GCA_051986135.1. GTDB lineage: Bacteria > Acidobacteriota > Terriglobia > Terriglobales > Acidobacteriaceae > Gp1-AA122. Next base: position 5,338 of record JBPYDQ010000057.1, read on the forward strand.
GCGTCAAAACGCCGAAGACAGATGAACTGTGCGGCGACTGGTCCTGTCTGGCTTGCAGTGGGGACCCTCGGCGTTACCCGGCTCAAGGCAGCAAATGCTGAAGTTTAGCGCATCACCGATCTGGACAATGTAGTCAAGCGCAGACCGATTGCTGCACCAGGTGCGCGGGTTGGAATCGCTGATACCCAACCAGGAATTCGCACGTCAAATCCCTGCGGAAACAGATGCTACCGTTCTGCGTATCCGTATGCTGCCCTGGTCGCAATTGAAAGCAGACACTATTCCGGTTGAGATAAGCAATCGGCAAGTCGAGCAGGCGGCAGTGGATGCCCGGCTAAGGTTGAAAGCCGCTGGCCAAATACCAGAGCGTCAAGCGAAGCGGCAGAGGGAGCTGATGAACCCGAGAGCCGTTGCTGCTACCGTGACTTCCGACTAAACACATGTCAAGGTGCAGGCGGAAACGGACACTGCGCTGGCGGGTGATCTCGGGACTCGCTTGCAAGAATTGGGTAGGTGGGAGCGATGAGCCGGAAACACATTGAGGCCGAGCGACTCGACATTAATCAGAAACCCATTGAACCGCACCCGGCAGTGCGACCGGCCAAGGTAGACCAGATCGGGGCCCCCCAGAACAAGCAGAACCAACCGGATGCGCTGAAAGTTCGAGCCGATATGGAATACGTTCTGGTCGATCTGCCATTGCAACTCGGGC
>JBPYDQ010000058.1:0-13547 GCA_051986135.1 Terriglobales bacterium
CCTGGTATGTCTCGCCGACGCCATATCCGGTCGGTGGTTTCAACCCCATCTTCTTCACCAACTCAATGCACATCATGTCGAACGACATGCATCAGGTCTTCGTCTCCGCGCCCCGGGCAAGCTCAACCGGTTCAGGTTGGAGTGGAGGGGGAGGCTTTGGCGGTGGAGGCGGTTTCTCCGGTGGCGGTTTTGGTGGCGGAGGCGGTGGCGCCTTCTAGCCTCTCCCTACTTTTACTGCCGGTACTTCGCACGAAGTCGCGCGGGTAGAACCCACGCCAGCGTCCATCCTCTTGCCATCACGATTTTGGCAATACACCCTGGATGAACGGGCCACAGTCTCCGGTCCAGCCGTCGCCCAGACTAGGTTGACCAAGATCATCTCCCCGAACATAAGGAACGGCTTCTGCTCGCGCAGTGAACCAGACACGGTCATCCCGCGGTCCGAGCAGGGGCCTTGACTCGAACAGCAGGCTAGGGCGGAGCAGCGCTGAAGCGCTCGAATGTCAAGTGAACCTCTGAGCAGCCGGCTCTAGCAGCTGACGCACCTTACTGCCGCCGGGAGGGATTTCGTGTACGACTGCGGTATGAAGTTTGGTCTCGAGGAACGCCTTCCTCGACTGATAGGTAGCCGGCTTGCAACAGGTCGACGTGACCTACCTGGCAAGAACAGCGGGCGACAGTTGGGCAAAATTCTGGGGAACTTCTTGCGTATCAAAAAACCTTCCAAAGAATCTCACCAGGCTGACATTGCCTCTAAGTTCTGGTACACCTACGGATTGCACTTTCAGACAGCTGTTTTTCTGTTTCTTGCGGGACTCATCGGCGGCGCCCTGAATGCGGTGGCGGGCGGTGGCGGCTTTGTGGCCTTCCCTGCGCTGCTGTTCGCTGGCGTGCCACCGGTACCGGCGAACGCCACCAATACGGTGGCGCTCTGGCTAGGCGTGACTGCCAGTGGTGGCGCTTATCGTAACCGGCTCGATATTTCGCGCCGAGTCATGCTTCCCCTGCTTGCAACCAGCATCGTGGGCGGATTAATCGGGGCGTTCCTGCTGCTCAAGACTCCAGCTCACACCTTCATGCACGTCTTGCCCTGGCTGATGTTGGCGGCTACGGTTCTGTTTGCCTTTGGCAAGCACCTTACAACCAGGTTTTCAGGCGGACTCGAGCATGAAGCATCTAGGGCGGCCCTGGCGCTGGCCTCGTTCTTCGAATTGGGGGTGGCGGTTTATGGCGGATATTTTGGTGGTGGGATAGGGATCATGAACCTGGCCATGCTGGGGGCGCTCGGCATGACCGATATTCACGCCATGAACGCACTGAAGGTCGTTCTCGGCGGAGTGATCAACGGAGTCGCGGTGGTGGCATTCATCGTGGCCCGGGCGGTGTACTGGCCACAAGGGATTGCGACCACCCTGGGAGCCATCGTCGGCGGCTACTACGCGGCGCACTATGCACAACGCCTCCCACAATCCTGGATCAGAACATTCGTTATTCTCATTGGGACGGGCATGACGGTGTACTTCTTCGTTCGTGCTTACTAGTCGCGCCAGTGACTCGGTTGGCTCAGGAGCTCGGCTTCCAGCGGCCCTCAGTTTTCCAGACCGGTTACCGGTTGTCGCGCGAGTCGACCGTCTCCTCGCGGGAAAGCTGCGGGGTTGGTTCGGAATCGGGGCGCAGTTGACTGCTAGTGTTTTCCCGTCGAAGAATGGGCTCGCAGGGAGTAGGCAGAAACAAAGGCAGGCAGCCGATGGAACTCCTTCGGAAGGTTAGGAAAGCAATTGTGGCAGTGCGGCACGTATTCCGGTTAGTGGGTTGGAGCAGGGGAATGGAGTGCGAGCAAGCGGGCGGAAGACGGCGACGTTTGTTTGACCTCTGCGAGCGGCTCACGCTAGAATTACTTGGTTGGCCTGTGCCTGCGGCTCCGCTCTGACGGAGCCAGCGCCGAGACGGTTTACACCCAGCAAAGCGCAGCAAAATCAGCTGGTTCCCTGAGAGCGCCCATGTGCGCCGGGATTCGGCATTCATGGAGGCATTATGTACGCGGTGATCCGCGCCGGTGGTAAACAGTATCGTGTCGCGCCTGGGGACGTGATCCGGGTGGAGAAGCTGGGCAACGGCCGTGACACCATCCAGTTCGAGGACGTTCTGGCGGTGGGCGGCGATCAAGGCCAGATTGGCAGGCCACAATCGGAAGTACGCGTGACCGGACAGGTTGTTGAGGAAGGCCGTCACGACAAGGTTCTCGTTTTCCACTACAAGCGCAAGAAACAGTACAAGAAACTGCGCGGACATCGGCAGCCGTTTACCGCAGTGCGCATTACAGAGATCGCGTACGACGGCGAGACATTTAGCGCGCCTGAACTGCCCCAGCCCGAGCCTGAGGGGAAAGACGCGAAGGCTGAAACAGAGGAGCACGCCGAAGCCACATCAGCGCCTAAGAAGAAGGCGGCGAAGAGGACCAGGGCGTCAGCCAAAACAGCAGCCAAGAAGAAATAAAGAGAGAGGGCGCTGAGAGAGCCCCGGATGCTCCGCTGGGGGATGACAATCCAGAGCCGAGGGCTGGACGCTTTTGCAAACCTGAAATTAGAAACTGGAAACTACTTATATGGCACACAAAAAAGGATTAGGCAGTTCACGGAATGGCCGCGATTCCAACGCGCAGCGGCTTGGCTTTAAGGCATTCGGGGGACAAGTGGTCCCTGGAGGAACCATCATCGTGCGGCAGAGGGGGACGCGGGTGAAGCCCGGGCTCAATGTGGGCCGTGGCAAGGACGATACGCTGTTCGCCAAGATCAGCGGGCGGATCAAGTTTCAGGACAAGGGCTCGATGGGCAAGTTCGTGATGGTGGAACCTGTAGACGTCGCCAAAACTTAGCTGGCTACGGTGACGATTGTCGCTCGCTCGCTTGGGTCGAGTGAGTGGCGCGAGCGCCATCGAGACAGGCGCGGTTCACAGCCTCGACCATGGGTCGAGGCTTTTTGCTTTCGGAACTGTATCGGCGGGACGGCTGAACGTCGAACCGATAGGTTTTTCCAATGTTTATTGATGAGGCCAAGATTCGAGTCAAAGGCGGTAACGGCGGCAACGGTTGTCTGGCGTTCCGGCGGGAAAAATTTGTGCCTCGGGGTGGGCCCTCCGGAGGGGATGGGGGCAAAGGCGGCGACGTCATCATGGAATCAAGTGAACGTCACAACACGCTCGTTCATTTCCGCTTCAATCCGGAATATAAGGCTGAGCGTGGCCGTCACGGTGAGGGTGCAAACAAAACCGGCCGGGACGGCGCTGATGTAGTTCTGAAGGTTCCGGTGGGCACGATTGTGTACGACGAGGAGTCAGGTGAGAAGGTCCATGATTTCTCGGGCGCGGACCAGCGCGTGGTGGTTGCGCGGGGAGGCCGCGGTGGTCGCGGCAACGCACGCTTTGCCACATCCACGCACCAGGCGCCGCGCGAGCATGAGGCCGGGCGACCGGGCGAAGAGCGCGCCTTCCGCCTGGAATTGAAGCTGTTGGCCGACGTCGGCCTGGTCGGATTTCCGAATGTCGGCAAGTCCACGCTGATTTCGCGCATCTCTGCGGCACGGCCGAAAATTGCCGATTATCCCTTTACAACTCTCGAACCTAATCTTGGCGTAGTGGCGGTCGGGGGAAAAAATGCTCCCGACGAATTCAGCTTCGTAGTTGCCGACATCCCCGGCTTGATCGAAGGAGCACACACTGGCGCTGGGTTGGGCACGCAATTTCTACGGCATGTCGAGCGGACTCGCCTGCTAGTGCATCTCGTGGACGTCTCGGATTCGAGTGGCCGCCCGGAGGTGGTCAGCGACATCGATGTGATTATGGGCGAGTTGGAAAGCTTCGGCGCCGGACTCGAGAAGAAACCGATGATCATGGTGGCGTCCAAGATTGATGTCGCGAACAAAGAGAAGCTAGCCAAGCTGAAGCGTTATGCCAAGAAGCACGATCTGGAGTTGTATCCGATCTCGGCGGTGACCGGGAAAGGCATTGAAGAACTGAAGTGGGCGATGGCGAAGAAGGTCGAACAGATCCGTAATGAAAACGTAACCGAGGCCCCTGTCGCTGAGAACTCCGAACTTGCCCAGAGCTTTCCCAAAAAAGCCTGACTTTGTTCCCGGGAACTGGCTGAGCGGAACTTATCCCGTGATTCCTGTGTCTGATCCTTCAGATACGTGCGTGCCCGAGAGGAGTATCCGGGGGGGTTCAGCCAGTCCGAATGCTATCCAAATCAACATCGCGTCCCGATTGATGCAGTCGCGTTTCTCGAAGTACGTTTTCACAGACAGGGTCGTAGGGGTTGGCGTCGCTTCTGACCTTGACATGTCGTTGGATGGAGATACGACTAAATCACCTGGGAGCAATACGAAGAGAATCAACGGCGCTTGAAACAGAACGCGCAAAGCTGCGGAGTGAGCCAATCTACACGGAGCTGCAGTCTAAAGCGTAGTCTTAGACCGCAATCCAGTACATCCCCGTCGATTGCATGGCCACGGTGCGGATCTCACATTGTTTCAGCCAAGCGGCCATGGCTTTCAGCTCGGCGGTGGTGCAACCGAAGCGCCGCACCGGCTGCTCGTCTCGTGTTGGAGGTACGGCCAACGTAGAGGGATTTCGTTACCGATATCAATGCCGGCAGCATGGGGATGCATCACCTCCAGACTGAGGTCTTCCGCGTGGATTTTTCGCGCCATCTCCCGTCACTGCTTGCGATTCATCTCGTGCCAACCCATTGCCTGCGGGCGCCCGGTTTTTTTCGCTTCAGAATCTGCGACTGCTTCGGCTGGTCTTTCCTGGGCTTCATGCTGCCCTTGTCCTCGTTGATGAATTCAACCTGGCCCGGCCCGCGTAGCGAAACTTACACAATCTCTCCATCGGGGTCGGGCCATTTCCTTTGCAAGGACAATGCCCGCCCCATCCAGGTAATCGCCAACACCGGAGCCATGCTTATAGTCGGGCAGGGACGCTCCAGGATTTCAAAACCGCCTTGACTGCCGAGTCAGGTTTGTAGGTAGGATTGTAGAATGCGGCCAATCGCCCCAGGAACCCGAGCTCTCTCGCGCGACTTTCTGGCTCGCATAACCACCCCAAAGTGGCGGCTCGGGCTTATAGCTGCCTCCAGAACGGCTGGCCAGGTTAGGGCTGCTTCTGTCTGGATGCAAATAAGAAGGCCGCACCCAAGGCGTGCGGCCCAAAGATCGTGATCGCTACCACTACCAGATGAGCTTCAACCCGAACTGAATCTGCCGCTCCGGAGTCTGCGTTGTGGTGAGTCGGCCGAAAGGGGCCGAGCCGATTGTCGGGCCGCTGAGTACGTCAAGGTTGGCGGTCGGAGGCGCGAAATTGGCGTGATTCATGATGTTGAAGAACTCGGCACGGAACTGCACGTCGAAGGTATCGGAGATTTTGGAGATTTTGGTGTCCTTCACCATGGAGTAATCCAGGTTGATCAACCCTGGCCCGACGACGGGATTGCGCCTTAAATTGCCGAGAAGATTGATGCAGGTGTTGGGGGAGACACCAGGGGCACCGGCATTAGCCGCAATGAAAGCCTGATCGCAGCTGGTCAAGGGATTTATTCCTGCTGGTGCAACAGGAAAGATGAAGCATGCAGGATTGATGTACTGCAGGTTACCGTGGCGACCTGTCGAGGGGAGGGTAAGGGGGCAACCTGGGACACGATCGGGAATAGCCAGTGGCTCAGAGTCCAGTTGGCCCATAAAGTCTGAGGCGATAGTGAACGGCCAAACGGGAACGCCATCGCTCAGAGAAAGAATTCCTCCGATCTCCCACCCTTTGGTTAGGAAGCCAGCAAACCCCTGGAGCGATCCCGGCGCCGGGACTCGCCATAGGAGGTTAGTAACCAGGTTGCGGGAAACATTAAAATCCGACAACCCCTTGATTATGTTCAAATCCCACCATGGAATGGTGGGGTTAAGGTCCCCCGCAAAGTTGTCGCCGGCAAAGCTGCCGGACGAGGTGTCTTCGGTCTTACTCCAGGTGAACGACACCTCCGCTTGCAAGCCATGGCTCATGCGCTTGTCGAGGTTAGCCTGGAGTGAGTCATACCAGGACTTGCTTTGCCAAATCGTTGACTGAATCTCAGCGACGTTAGGGTTGATCAACTGACCAGGCACGATACCAGTGGGATTGCCCACCACATGAGCACAGGTCCCGACAGGCGGGGCCGCGTTGGGTGATGAACAAACCACGGGGGACGGTCCGCTTGTGCTCGGGACGACAGGAAACAGCCAGCGATCCCCAGCAACCTTAAATGGAAAGACGGTATTGAGGTCATCGGTTTGGAACGGATTGTGCTTTCCGCGCGAACCTGCATAGGCGAGAGTTAACGAGAGGTCGTTCCCAACCTGCCTCTGAAGACTGAGGTTGTATTGGTAGACGTAATTACGCTTGGGGTTGCGCTCGACAAAGTTCCATGACTGACCGGCGATGGGTGCAGCGGCGGGATTGAGGAACTCGTTGAGAACGGCGGAAGGAAGGTTAGGGAATTGGCCGGTGCCTATACAAGGCTGCACGTTGCCGGTAGAGGCGCAACCCTTGACTGTAACGTTGACGTGGTAGGGAGATGTTTGTGCGTTGTTGAGCGCCAACTCGTACGGCAGTGGAAGTGCATCAAAAATGCCGAAGCCCCCGCGAACCGAGGTCTTTCCATCGTGGAACGGATCCCAGGCGAAGCCGATCCGCGGCTCGAAATTCTTGGTAGTGGGGTTACTGTCAAAGAACTTTTTGCTGCAAGTACTGCAATTCGGGGTTGTGGGATTGGTCCAGAGAAACGGCAGGTTGGCGACCTGGCCTTTTTTTTCGGACGGGATGGTTTCCATTTCATAGCGCAGGCCGAAGTTCAAGGTCAGGCCAGGCCGCACCTTCCAGTCATCCTGAAAATAGAACCCCGGAATGGAGGCGAAAATATAATGGGTGGTAACGGACTTAATGCCTCCCACAGGAGGACTCTGCACTAAAGAGGGAGTATCCGTCAGAAAGTCCGCCAGAGACCCGAACTGCGCGGTGCCGTTGGAGGTAAACGGCGCAAAAAGTTTTTCCTCCAATCTCACGAACATGCCCCCAAACTTCAGGCTGTGCTTTCCTATTGTGTAGCCGGCGTCGTCAAAGATCTGCACAGTTTGATGTGTAAAATCCTCGATGGCGTCGCCGTTCAGGCCCCCTGAGAAGGGTTGGGTAAACCCCACTGCGGAAAGTGGGCCTCCCCCAATGGTGGCTAGTCTGGCGGCATGCAAGCCGGGCTCCATGGCAAATTTCGGATCCGTGCTTGCGGCATCGGGGTTAATCGCAGCGGGGGTGTTTTGGCCAAACCCCTGGGTGTAGTTCCATCCCAGCCGAACAGTGTTGACCGTATTCTTGCCCAAGAGGTGGGTCTCTTCAAGGGAAGCGCCTTTGCGGCCCACGAAAAACCCCTCCAATTTCTGGTTGAAGTTATCTGGCTGGGTGAAACTGGAGTGGTCATAATAAAAGGTCGCGTTTAAGCTGTCCTTCTCCGAGGCTTTCACGTCGCCGCGGAAGTTATAGAAATTGTCAGGCACAACTTGCGCGCCAGAAAAGGCGTAGGTGCAAAGGTCACCCACACCAATGTTGTTCGCCGCAGGGCAGCGGGGAATGAAAGTCAAATAACCCTGATTGACCGGCACCTGAATAAGATTGCCGGTTGTCGGGTCGTGAATTAACCCATTGCGGGCATTATCCGAGAGGACGGTGGTGGTGTGGGGAATACCTTTGGTCTGACGGAGTCCTTCGTAGGCGCCAAAAATAAAAATCTTGTCCTTCCAGATGGGGCCTCCCGCCGAGCCTCCAAACTGGTTGCGGCGGAATTGCGCCTTCTTGAGGTCGTTGTAATTCTCAAAGAAATTGGCCGCGTCCAGCGCGCTGTTACGAATGAACTCAAAAGCAGTTCCGTGAAACTGGCTCGTGCCCGCCTTGGTAACGGCGTTGACTACTCCCCCTGATGTATAGCCATACTCGGCTGAGTAGTTGCTGGTGAGAACAGAAAACTCTTGAATTGCGTCCACCCCCAGGTTACCACCGAGGACGTTTCCCGGCCCGGCGTTGGAGTAGTCGTTAATGAAAATACCGTTGAGCCGATAACTGTTTTGCGTCGGGCGATTTCCGTCAATGCTCATCTGGGAGCCCAGTCCGCGCCCGACGGCGCCGACCTGCGTGACCTGTTCCTGGGTCCGCACCCCTGCAACGCCAGGCTGCAGGGTGGCCAGTGAGGCCCAGTCGCGGCCATTTAAGGGCAACTCGCGCACGGTCAGGGCGTTCACCTCATTCTGGAGGCTGGAGGTGGTCGTCTCAACCAAAGGGGCCAAGTCATTGACCTCCACGACCTCCGACCGCTCGCCGAGCTTCAGGGAAAAGTTCAGCTCTTGCAGTGCGCCGACTGTGAGCGTCACTTTGGTCACAGTGGTGTGAAAGCTTGGCGCGGAGACCCTGACCTCGTATTCCGCCGGGTTGAGGTTCGCCATACTAAAAGCGCCGCTGTTATTTGTGGTGGTGCTGGCCATCACACCGGTACCGAGGTTTTTGGCGGAGACACTTGCATTCGGGATGGGGTCCCCTCGCGGGTCAGTGATGGTGCCTGAGAGTGTTGCGCCAACCACCTGCGCGCGCGCTGAGGCAGAAAACACGAGACAAAGTATGCACAGCCCAAGGACAAAACTGATCACCTTCGGATTCATCGGAAGCCCTCCTGGTAAAATGGCATTCTTCCAACGCATCCAGAATTCGTCGCCCAAGGTGGGCCCAACTACTCGAACGGAAGGTAAACCGGTACGTTGATCTAGCCGACCCACCCAGCCGGGAAGTTCTGAAATATGAAAAATTTGTCCTTCAGGGGTAGGCACGACAGTCTCTGCTGCGCTTGAGCGGGATCGCCGCCACCAGAGAAAAAGCAAAGGGACAAGACGCTCTGGTCTACCCCTGCCTATGAACGGCCGGGAGTTTAACAAAAATCTTAGAAAAAAAAAGTTTATTTTTTTGGGACTTAATTTTTATAGATGGGAGTTATACCTCTTTTTTATAGAGCTGTTCGGCCTGCTTGTTTTCCCATTCCTGTACAAGAATGAGACCGTTGGGCCCTTGCCAGCAGCTGGACTCTTGGGCGGGTGGACGAAGACGGATTAAGTTGAAAAAGATCGTCTTAGATGACTGGAACCTAGTGAAAAGATTGCAATGGCTTGATCTACATTCAGTGGCATCGATTCTCCGGGCTGAAAGAACTCTGTGTGAGGTCTAGCGAATTAATGCTTGACAAGTGAAGCCGAAGGAGTTAATTAATATTGGTCCGATAAGTGGATCATCGGACCAGCATTTAGCAGATATGCCTATCGCCAAGGCCGACATCGACGTAATCCGCAAGACTAAGGTCTACGAAAAGGTAGTCCAACAAATCCAGCGCTTAATTCGGGATGGCTTGCTGAAGCCGGGTGACAAACTTCCTCCCGAACGCGAGCTGGTGGAGATGTTCCAGGTAAGTAGAAGCTCGCTGCGGGATGCCATTCGGGCACTTGAGCTGATGGGTCTAGTGGAAGCGCGCCAAGGAGAGGGAACAGTTGTTCGCAAACCCTCAAGTGATTCCCTTATTAATCCGATCGCGGCAATGCTGCTCCAGGAACGGGAGCTTGTTAGCGAGTTACTCGAATTCCGAACAATGATTGAGCCCGCGTTGGCCAGGCGCGCCGCGACCTACGTTTCCGCCGAAGATTTGAAACATCTGAAAAACATCCTTCGGCGCCAGAAAGAAAAGGTGGATCGGCGTGAGTTGGCAATCGAAGAGGACTCGGAGTTCCACTACGCCATCGCGAAGATAGCCAAGAACAGCGTAGTCTTGAAAGTCTTGGATACGTTCATGGATCTCCTGCGAGAGAGCCGCGAAAAATCGCTGCAGGTGGAAGGGCGACTACAAAGATCGCTTGCGGGTCACCGCCAGATCCTTCAGGCCATTGAGCGCCACGACCCTTCCGCCGCCGAAACTGCAATGCGGCGGCACATCGAAGAAATCGAAGGTCTGGTGTTGAATAAGATCTAATTCGAATGGAGGTAAGCCTATGGGCCGGCTCTTCGCGATTGAAATTATTTATCGAGGGATCTTCCAGAAAACTCTGGCTAAGAATATTAGCCGCGCGATTGTGCTGGCGGCGCATGCCGAGGGCAAGCCGGGCATATCCTTTGGTCGTTACGGCGACAGCCCGGAGCGAAATGGCATTCCGGCCAAGAACTTTGCCATCGTGGCGACGGATGACCAGACGCTCGAGGAAGGAATGGCCAAATACGAGCCAAAAGAAGTTGATGTTACGATCGCCGTGGACGACACTCTATGTAAGGGTGTGGAGTCCTGGGCCTGGTACGGGCTCCAACCTGTCAACAAACTGCTGAAACCTGGCGGTGCCTTGATCGTAACTTCTCGGGAGCAGCCCCAGACGCTCATCGAGATGGCCCACCGCAAGGAACATCCTTATCAGCTGGCAATTGTTAAAGGCACGGTGAGCTTCTCCGGCCTTTGGGTTTACAAGGATGACCACACGGACGTGCGCATCCTGGGCACGATCGCCCGTCTGCTGCCCGATCTGTTCAGTCTGGAATCGGTCCAAAAAGTGATCATGGACGAGTGGAAAGATCTAGTTAAGACCGCATCCGCAGCCAAGGCCTACGAGCGGACCACGACAACTACAGTCCTACCCGACCAGGGTAATCCGGAAACACCGTACAAGTTCGACCTGCCGAAGTGGCATGAAATGGGTGATGGAATTGCCATCCCCAGCATTCCGGCTGGGCGCAGCATCGAAGATCCCGCGACACACGCCATCGGGGGATTCCGGCCTGATCGGAATCCAACTTTCAAGAAATTCACCACCCGGACGATGCGGCCAGTGGTGAATTTTGACACTTGCATCAAATGCACTCTTTGCTGGCTGCATTGCCCGGACTCTTGCTTTGACGTCACCCCCGACGAATTGTATGACGCCAATATGCAAGCCTGTTGCGGCTGCGGGGTTTGCGAGGCAGTATGCCCAGTTAAGGAGTGCGTCACCATGGTGAATGAGACGGAATTCCGCGACAATTCTAGCCAGTGGGAGATGTGGAAGAACGATAAAGCGGGCTACGAGAAGTGGCTTAAGGAAAAGATAGCGGTACATCCGGAACGGTCGCACGGCTTCCGCTATCGCGGACAATACGAAGAGCAGATTCCCGAGATGTTGGAGGTAGCGCGCGAGGGCTGAGTATCCAGGAAGGAGATTGTCATGGCGACAATGGCGACAGAAGTCCAGGAGAAACACCAAACTGACGAAACAGCCCTGATTACAGGCAGTGAAGCAATTGCCGTCGCCTGCAAGCTGGCCGATGTGGACGTGATTACGGCCTACCCCATCCGTCCCTACGACACTGTCATGCAGTACGTGGCTAAGCTGGTAGCCAATGGAGAACTGGACTGCGAGTACATCGTAGCCGAAGGCGAACACTCGCAATTTGAAATCGTGAAGCACGCGTCCGCTTGTGGGGCGCGCGTGTTCTGCGGCAGCAGCGGCGTCGGATGGATGTACGCAATGGAAGCGCTCACGGTCACCCCCGCCTTGCGCATTCCGATGGTGGCCATGGTGGGCAACCGGGCCCTGGACGATCCTGGCGCGTTCGGCGTCGAACACAACGACGCCCTGACCGTCCGCGATCTCGGCTGGACACTGGTGTGGGTGGACAGCGCGCAAGAAGCGCTAGACACCGCGCTGATCGCATATCGGGTCTCGGAGGACCGGCGCGTTTTCCTGCCGTGCGCCATCAGTTGTGATGGCGCATTCCTTACCCACTCGCAAGCCCTGGTCAAGATTCCGTCGCAAGAAAAGGTCGACGAGTTCCTGCCGCGCTACAACCGCGCCGATTTGTTGCTCCATCCTGACAACCCCATTACGGTTGCCCCGCAAGGTAACGAGGACTGGGTTATGGAGATACGCCGCCAGAACTTTGCGGCCATGGAGCGTGTCCCGGGCATCCTCCGCGAGGCCTACGCCGACTTTGAGCGAATTTTTGGTCGCTCTTACCCCAACCCGTTCTTCGAGGAGTATCAGACCGAGGATGCCGATATTGTGCTGATGGGCATGGGAACCCTGTCAACGCCTGTCAAAGTGGCCATCCGTGAAATGCGCCAGAAAGGCAAGAAGGTCGGCTTTGTGCGCATGCGCTGGTTCCGGCCGTTTGCTGCGGAAGAGCTTGCAAAGACTCTTAGCCGGTTTGCTGCGGTGGGAGTGATCGACCGCGATTACTCGTTCGGCTCGCCGTATCTCGGCGGCGTGCTGACAGGCGAGGTTCGTAACGCGCTGTATCCGTCTCCGGGACCCAAGCCGCCAGTACTGGGCTTTATTTGCGGCCTGGGAGGACGCGAAGTCACCGTGCCGGACGTCGAGAGGATGGCCGAGTCCGTCTACCAAGCGGCGGAGGGGAAATCGGTTCCGCTTACACAATGGATTGGGCTTCGGGAATAGCCCATTTTGCTGATGTGTTTTCACCATCAGAAAGGAAGAAGCCATGGCGACCTACGTGCAAATCGATCCGACGCAAAAACTTGATCCGTTCAAGGCTGTAAAGAAGCTCCCGCTCGAGGAGTTCTTCACCTCGGGCCATCGGACATGCCAGGGCTGTGAGTCAGCACTCGTAATGAAAATGATGGCCAAGGCAGCCGGCCCGAGAACGATTGTACTCGGTAGTACGGGGTGTATGTACGTTGCCAACACTACGTATTACAGCACGTCGTGGGTACTTCCTTGGATGCACACTCAGCTAGGCAGCAGTGGGTCGGCCGCGCTGGGAGCGTCTGCGGCTCTTAAGGCATTGATGCGCAAGGGTAAGATCAAGAACGAGCCCATCAATGTGATCGCCTTCTGCGGCGACGGCGGAGGCGCGGATATGGGTGTAGGCGCAATCTCCGCAACTCTTACGCATCCTGACTACAACTGCCTCATCTTGATGTACGACAACGAATCTTACGCCAATACAGATATCCAGCTCTCTGGCAGTACACCGTGGGGTGCGCACACGACCTTTAGCCCGCCGGGCAAGATGCGGCGAATCATGCATCGCCGCTGGAAGAAGAACATGGCAGGCATGATGGCGGCCGGTCATCCGGACTGCAAATACGTGGCGACCATATGTATGTCCTATGGTCTGGCGGGAATGAACGCGATCCGCAAGGCGCTGACGGTCGGCGGACCCACCTTTATTCACTCGCTGGATCCGTGCCCCAAGGGCTGGGACTACGATCCCTATCTTTCGCATGAAATGGGCGAGTTGGCGGTAACTACCGGAATATGGCCGCTCTACGAAGTCGAAAACAGAGTGCTGAGGCTGACCGGCAAAACGCAGCTAATAGCCGATCGCAAGATCCGGCGACTGCCCGTGAAGGATTATTTACTCAAACAGGGGCGCTTCGCACATTTTACAAAGGACGATATTGATTATTTCCAGAACAAAGTCGACGAGATGTGGAGCAAGTGGATAATTCCAGGTGTGATTC
>JBPYDQ010000059.1:0-23812 GCA_051986135.1 Terriglobales bacterium
CTACTCGGCAGCCTGAGGCTTCGGAAATCACTCAGCGTTCAATTAGGGCTCCAGCCCGACGCCGCGAACCATCTCTTTGAAACGCGGTTCCTCTCGCAGAGGATCAAAGATGGCGTCTACCTTCAGGCTGACCATGCACGGCTCGTGGTCGCGAAAAGCCTGTTCCAGGGCATCCAAGGCCCGCTGCCCCTCGTCCAAGCCAACCCAGGCCATAGCCAGGAACCAGCACGGCACGTATTCGTACTTCTTCAACAGCTGATCCAATAGCTGCTTTGCTTCTTTCTTTCGGCCTGCGTGCCCCAGTCCGTAAATCAACGCCGCCACAGAGAATACATTGCCCGGTTCCTTTTGCACCGCGGCTCGAAGCGCGGCGATCGCCTCTGCAAATCGCTGCTGCTGAAGCAGCGTCAGGCCGAGACCAAAATAAAGCTGGTCCCACCCAGGTTCGAGGTCTATCGCCTTTTGCATCTGTGCGCTTGCGTCGGCAAATCGCCGTGCATAATAAAACGCAAATCCTAATTCCAGGATTGCAACAATCGAGAAAGGATCAAGCAATTCAGCACGGAGATGGACTGACGTAGATTCATGGTAGCGCCCTGCATACCGTAAAAAAACTCCACGCTTCCAGTAAACGTAGGGGTTGCCCGGTGCGAGTTCGATCGCCCGCAGCGTCTCCTCGTCTGCCGTCTGCCAATCCCAATCATGCAGCAACCGCAACAGCCCGAGTGCAGCGTGCCCTTCGGCACAACCCTCCGCCAGACTCACTGCTCTCAGTGCTGCGGGCTTCGCCTCCTCAAACGCCTCTTTCGGGTTCATTCCGAAGAAATAGGCTAACTCGATCAGACACTCCGCCAATCCCGCGAAGGCAGGCGCATAGTCGGGATCCGATTGGATCGATCTTTGAAAATGAAGGATTGCCTTACGCTGCCCATCTTCCGTAAGAACTCGTGCAAAGTATCGTCCCTTCAAATACAGCGAATAAGCCTCGGGATCCACTTTGCGGCTTACCGTCAACCGCGCTTTCTCTTCGCGGCTGAGTTGCGTGCGAATTCCTGCGGCAACATCGCGTGCGACTCTGCTCTGCACCTCCAGCACGTCCGCCATCGCGCAGTCGTACACTTCGGTCCAGACGTGCTGATCGCTGGCGGCATGAATCAGCTGCGCCGTGATGCGCACGCGATCGTCCGATTTCACTACCGAGCCTTCCAGAATCCCCGTGACCCGCAAGGCACGAGCGATCTGCGAAACCGGTTCAGCGGTTCCTCGGTATCGCATAACGGACGTGCGGGAAACCACACGCAAGCTGCCTATCTTCGCTAATTCGGTGATCAAAGCTTCCGTGATCCCATCGGCGAAGTACTCCTGGCTTTGATCTCCGCTCAAATCGACCAATGGAAGAACCGCAAGGGAGTCGATGCTGCATGGAATCTCGACCGTGCGGACGGTGCCACAGAACCGATAGCCCCGCCGCGGAACAGTCTGGATGTATTCGCTGCCATTCTTTGCGCCGAGCGCCCGCCGCAGAAGGAAGACCATCTGGTTCAAATTGGCTTCCTCGACGAACGTTTCTGGCCAAACCGTCTCCATTAGCTCTTCTTTCCCAACGACTTCCCCGGGGCGCTTGACTAGTTCGGCGAGAACCTCCAGCGCCTTCGGCGGCAAGGCGATGGCTTCGGCGCCGCACCTGAGGCTGCGCCCAACCGCATCCAGGCGATACGGTCCAAACTCATATGCCCGGAATCGAGGTGCATTCATAGCCGGGTATTCTATTGAAAATTTGATAATTTCTTGAGGACTTTCTCTCTGGCTTAGTGCGACGGTCTAAATGTCGTTTATGATTCCGTTGGTCAAGCTTGGGGGTGTCCATGATCCCGGAAGCCGCCGTTCGGCAGCTGAAGTCGTCGCTTCGCGGTCCAACCTTTTTTCCCGGCGATCCCGGCTACGACGAGGCTCGCGCCGTTCCCAACCTGATGATTGATCGGCGTCCCGCCGCCATCGCCCGCTGCTCTGGCGCGGCTGATGTCGTAAGCTGCGTCCGCATGGCCCGCGAACACAACATTCTGGTCTCAGTCCGCGGGGGTGGCCACAGCATGGCCGGCAAAGCAGTTTTGGATGGTGGGTTGATGATTGACATGTCAGCAATGAAAGGCATCCGTGTCATCCCGTCCCGTCGCACGGTGCGCGCTCAAACCGGTTTGAAGCTGGGAGAATTCGACCGCGAAACGCAAGCGTTTGGCCTCGCCACCACGCAAGGCGTCGTTCCAACCGTGGGCATTGCAGGACTGACACTAGGAGGCGGTTGGGGCAACTTGCACGGCAAGTTCGGCTTGGCTATTGACAACGTCATCGGGGCGGACGTGGTCACCGCGGATGGTCGTCTTCTGACCGCCAGTGCTTCGGAAAATGCGGATCTGTTCTGGGGCATACGCGGTGGCAGTGGTAATTTTGGGGTAGTAACTTCTCTCGAATATCAACTGCACGAGGTCGGTCCAATCTATGGCGGTGCGATTTTCTTCCCCGCCGCAAAAGCCCGAGAGGTTCTTCGCCTCTGGCGCGATTTTTGTGAAAACAGTCCCGACGAGGTCGTCAACCAGGCCACGGGCGCTACGCTGGAAGGCACTCCGGTGTTCGGCCTGGCGGCCTGTTATTGTGGCCCCGTGGACCTCGGCGAAACGCTCTTGCGGCCTCTGAGAAAGTTCGCGACGCCGGTCGCAGATATGCTTGGCCCGATGACCTATCTCCAAATTCAAAGCATGTTCGAACCATTCTTTCCGCCGGGGCGGCTCGTCTACACCAAGTCGAACTTTCTTCGTACGCTCAACGACGATGCGATCGAGACTCTCTCTCAGTACGTGGGCATGAGCCCTTCACCTCACACCTTCGCGCCATTCGTGGAACACTGGCACGGCGCTGCCACTCGCGTCGCTTCCGGCGATACTGCCTTCCCGCACAGGCAGTATTCGTGGAATTTCTTTGCCTGGTCGATGTGGACTGACGCCACGGAATCGGAAAGGAACATCCGGTGGACGCGCCAATGTTGGGAAGGGATGAAGCCTTTTCTAGTTGCAGGAGCTTACGGTAACTACGTGACTGATGAAGGCGAAGCCATTGCGCGCGAGGCTTACGGCTGCAACTATGATCGTCTCGTCGCTCTGAAAAGAAAATACGATCCTACAAACTTCTTTTGCATGAACCATAACATCGATCCAGCCAGAGCAGCGCAAGCTGTAACTTGATCGACGGCTACTAAAACTCACATCTAGATTATGTCGAGGTCAATCTCAACAATGCCGACAGTCGGCTGGCGCTGCTCATGATGCAGGTTGACTAGCGGGCAGGGAAACAATGTCGATTGCGACACGGGATCATTAGCGAGAAAAGCCCTTGTGGTCAGTTGTCAAGCCGGTTTCCGGATGGTCGGACAACGGGAAACTCGATTACACATAACTAGGGCAGCGACAGGGGTACCCAAGCCGGCGCTGCATCTTCCCATTAGTTATCTGTGAGCGGTCGTTGATTAGAGCCATCCGCGTCCATCACAAAGAGTTCACCATAAGGCTGAGGAATCGAGCGGTGCCTCATCTTGAATCCGAGACGGGCGCTGCTGAAAAGAATATGCTGTCCATCCGGAGACCATACAGGGTGTGCATCATTTCCCCATGTAGTGGCAGTGTCCTTAATCCGGTCCCGTCGGGCCGGATTGTGTAAATGTCATAGTCGTCTTCACTAAAACGACTGAAAACCATGAGATCGCCTTTGGGAAACCAGGCAGGAAAATTGTCAAATCTGGTGGTCAGCTTTGCTGAGGATCCATCGTCCCGATTCGTGGATTCTGTGGAGGCAGATTGCCGTCGTGGCCGGTAATTTTCGGCAATTCGGAAGTTGCGCCCAAATTGAAAACCACAATGGAGTTTGGCCACGCACCGCGCGACGTGGTCAAATTTCATCGCCGTTCGCGAGGATCGTGGCTCGCAAAGCGACTGCTGGAATGTTTAGAGACCGGTTTGCGACCGATTGCAATTAGCCGCTCGGCATTGGGACCGTACTCGTCTCCGTCCAGATTCCCGTACAACTTCACCGCACCGAATCCTGTGCGCACCAGCTGCTCCCGCAGTTCTAGCCCAGAATAGACCGTGTGATGAAATTTGAAGTTCTTCACCCTATTGTTTCGAATGACGAGCCACTCGTTCCGAACCCGAGTCCAATCATCAAAAATCTCGTGCCGTTGTACCACCAAGGTACCGTCGGGCAGAAGCGTGGATGTTGTCGGTTGGAAAATCTTCGCCAGATTTTCTTTCCCCAACAGTTCGATCAAGCATGCTCCTCCTGGCTGTAGCGATGCGAACATATTCTTTAGAACAATCAAATCCTGTCGCTTATCGTCGAAATAGCCAAATGAGGTAAACATACTAAGCACTAGAGCGAAGCAGTTTTCGCGCACAAAATCCCGCATATCCTGCCGGATCCACTCAACTTTGACGCGTGCGGCGATGGCTTTGGCTCGCGCTTTGTCCAGCAGGTACTTCGTTCTGTCAACTCCAGTCACCGAATACCCCCTTTTTGCAAGGGCAATGCTGCATCTGCCGGGACCGCAGCAGAGGTCGAGCACAGAATTCCCTGTGGGTTTGGTTAGTGCCAGCACCTTCTCGATTTGCTCGTCTGCAATAGCGATACGTTCCTTCGGAAACATAAATGGGTAAAGCTCGCGCCAGAACGAGTTGTCATCGAACCATTCCTTTTCGCGTGCAGTCGTTTTCATTTTGTTTAGCCCTCAAACTTAGGCAGAGTTGATCGCAAGCTGCTTCGATATTGGCTCGGGAAGTGACCGATCTCGGTGGGCCAAGCCCAGCGACTTTCGACCACAATGTTGCGCTCGAAATTCTTCGTGAGCGCTTTCCGAGATTATGACTTAAGAGGTATGGGAAATCGTCAGGCTTATCGCTTGGGATGGAAAGACGTGGTACCTCGCGAGGGGTTCTCGTTACTTGGCCGGTCGACACCTCGGCTCGAACCCAGAAGCTTGTCGAGATGTGCTCGGCCTGGAGAGGACCCGTTGAGTATAACAAGATCCATCCCTGGCCCAACAACCGCCGCAAGCGCTCAGGTAACTCTCGAGGAGTGAGCTAAAGGGCATGGGTGCCTACCGGGGGGCCTTCTTACTCGGGGAGGCGGCCAGCATTGATGGCGTCGCCCGAGAATCGTGAAAGCCCACCAGATAGGCGTGAATAAAGGTCGCAGCTTATCGAACTCCCGCATGGCCAGAGATGGCCCGCGAGTTCCAGTTACATGTTTAGGACCTCGATCGGCCGGACTTCCACGGAACCGCCGACTTCAAGAATTGGACAGCCTTTCGAGAGCTCCACGGCGTGATCCAAATCGCGAGCCTGGATCAAGGTAAAGCCACCCACTATATCCTTGGCTTCGGCAAATGGTCCGTCAGTCACTGCTTTCTGCTTGCCTTTGATCACTTTCCCCGCATTCTCCAGCGGATGACCAATGTCCTTCAGGTGGCCCTTTTCGTCGAGTTCCTTAAACCAGACGCGCCATTTCTCCATGGTTTTCTGCCGTTGCTCGGGTGATGCCGTCGTGTCTCGACCGCGGTATAAGAATGTAAAGTCGCTCACTGTAAATTCCTCCCGATGTGTTGCACATCCACTCTATTAACGTTTGCGGAGACGAATCCCGGACATCTTTTTGGGTCCTCACGGGCGGCTAAGCCTACGGACTCGTTGCTTCTTGCAGGTCGATCCAATCGATGTCGTCGACCGTAACAACCGGCCACTCCCTCACCAGTTTGCCAGAGTGAGGCTGAAAAGCGTGCACAGAGGCCTGAAGCAGCGAGCGCCTCGACGCGATCAGAATCCCATGGCGACAGCTGATTAAAGAGGTTGTGAAGAAAGTAAAAGAGAGCGACGAAGAGACAAAGGTTGTGGGAACGGAACCGAGCCATACCTTCCATGGTCAGTCGCGGTATGTAGCTCTCGCTCAGGAAATGCCTGAACATCTTGAAGGCAACGCCGTTTCCCAGGAGAACGCTAGACATTTGGATGTCTCCTGTCCCACTGCGTTGTCGTTTCGTATCGATATGCCATGGAGAGGACCGCAGCATCATCGGAGGGCTTACCGACGATTTGTAGTCCCAGGGGGAGACCATTCCGATCAAATCCGCACGGTACGCTTATGGCAGGAAGACCATAGTAGTTGGCGAATACAGTATTCTCCGGTGACAGAGCCAGAGCGTTGAGGCCCACGTCCTTGACTGTCGGGACACTTGTTATCGTGGTGGGCAGCAGGAGAACGTCAATGTCTTTGAAGGTCTTGCCGACAATGGATTTTCGGTCGGCTTCGATATTGCTCAAGTCACCGGCAGGGTTGAGCAAGGGAGCGGAAATTCTCTTTGTGGGGCAACCGAAGCCGCGGATTACCTCGACGGCTTTCTCAAAAGCCCTTGCCAACTCATGGTCACCTTTAAAATTGTCTGCAACACCAACCCGAGCTTTCTTGGCTTTGGCCAAGCCATGAAAGTACTCGGCTGGTACCCGCCCGCCTCTCTCCGCGAGTACATCAAGCACCAGTGCGGTGTCTTCGACACTGCGCGTCGTTATGCCGGGATGACTAAACCATCGGATCATTTCTCCAGGATCCTGCTCGCCTTCAAGAATGCCTTTGGGGTTGATGAGACCGAAGGTCCCCTTGAATCCAACGACGCCGCAGCATGCAGCGGGCAATCGGCAAGAGCCGACCGCGTCTGTGTCGAAAGTGGCGTAGCACATGCTACTTGCCACTGCAGCCGCTGATCCTGAAGATGAGCCGCCGGGAATATATTGAGTGTTCCAAGGGTTCCGAACCTGCCCGAAGTAGCTGTCGGTGCCCGTTGTGCCCTCTCCGAGCCGGTGCATATTCATTTTTCCAATTATGATCGCCCCGGCGTCCTTGAGTTTGCCGACACCAACCGCATCTTTTCGGGGTACGCGATCTTTGAAATACTCAAAGGCAGCGGTGGTTTTGATCCCTGCCGTATCGTAGAAGTCCTTGATACCCACCGGTATGCCATGTAACGGTCCACGCCACTTACCCGCCTTTATTTCACCTTCCGCGACCCTGGCCTCGTGTCGCGCTTGATCAGCCAGTACGGTTATGAATGCGTTGAGCTTTGGGTTGATTTGTTCAATCCGCTTTAGACAGGTGTTTACCACCTCCACCGGCGTCACTTCTTGCGTTCGAATGTGTTGATGAAGGGTTGCGATATCTATGCTCTGTTTTTCCATTGCTATTTCTGGAATTGGCTTCGACATTTCTCCTCCTATGGTTTGCTGGACGTCTGGATCGGTACCCATATCTCGAAGCCTCCCGTTCCTGTCGCGGGATTAAAGTTTTCGTCATACCGTTCAAAGTCCGGGGCATCCGCCACCTCGTACCCCGAGTTGGGCAACCACTCATTCCAAATTGTGTTCCAGGTGCTCCGAATTGTGGAGATATGATCGCGCTGGGCGAAGACTGCATACTCCTGTTCAGGAATTCGCACACGGCTCCAATCTGCGGGAATCCTCCAGAAATCCTTCACTTCCACACCGCACACATAATCAAAGCTGCCAGCGTCGTCGTTGTTGCAGCATACGCCGTAAGTGGTGCGGCCGATCTGCCCGGGAATGTGGTCCAGATGGGTTACAAACCGTTGCCATTGCGAGGGTATGCCGGTACTGGCGTCGCAGGTGTAACGCGCCCCTATTCCCGCGATGAGCAGCCGCCTACCGCTCTCCAGGCGCGAGAGTTCGAGTTTGATGAGCAGTTTTTCATCCATTTTGATCGGCTCGACGACTTCGATTCTCTTCAGATGTCCCTGCGTACGAATCATTTCGGGCGTTACACCGAACTCAGCGCGGAAGGCGTGCGTAAAAGCCTCATGCGAACCATACCCGGCATCCAGAGCGACGGACAAAATATCCGGCGCTCCGCGCGATAGAGCTTTTGCCGCTTCCGTTAGGCGGCGGCCACGCACATAGCGCATGATCGAGTGCCCAGTCGCTGTACCAAATGCCCTCGTCATATGAAATCGCGATACTCCGACCGCCTTCGCTATCTCTTCAAGCGTAATTTCGCCTGCAAAGTGACTTTCGATGAACCAGAGCGCTTTCTCCACAGCGTTCATAGAAGCTTCCTTCGGTACAGGCCTCAGTATGCCTGCCATTGTTTCTATCGACTTGATTGAAATTGCGGTTTTCGGAGAGTTCTCCCCCGAGGAACGACCTAGCCTGTCTCTGGGTCTGCACCCAGCCACGGCTCACGAGCAGGCTGGCGGTTATCCAGACTTGATCGGTTTTCCGGACCTGGGCGCACGTTCACATCGACCTACATGCTCTCCGTTATCACTGCCCAACCGCGCTCGACACTCTTACCACGTGGTATTAGGTGCCTTCTTTCGCTGTCGCCCACTTGTGGCCCAGCGGCATGCTCTCTGAGGATTGTGGTCGATCCCACGCACTTCATGACTTCCAATCTAAGAGTCCTCTTCGCGCAGCCGGGATCGGCTGGTTCGCCGCACTGGAGAATTACGGTCCTCCTACGTCGCGCTGTGGCATTTTCAACCAATGTCTGTCCGAAGCAGGCGTGTCTTCTCAGCCCGCCGTCATCGCCTGTCAACCGCTGAACTTCCAAGCGTGCCGTCGATCCTTCTCATGATGTCCACTGCACAATTGAGGCGACTAGCGATTTCGGTTCAAACTCGGTTAGCTGGTAATGCTGGAAGAGGCGAACCTGCCTGGCGCGGTGCGACAGTAAAAATCGCAAAGGCAAGATGATGAATCAGGAGACCCTTGCGCTCGCTCGCGGACACAATGCCTCTCCCAGGAATCGTACCCGGTTAGCTGCGGCGCCCTCGCCGTTCCCGGTCCCCTTCCTTTGGCGTGGTTTCCAGATCCTCCGTGAGACACTTCGCATATTGACCTCAAGAATCTGAATACTCGGGCATCAATCACAAGACATTGCCGCGAAAGGAGGCTATGCCAAGAGGCGTGTTTGTCTCAACTTCGACGACTTCCAGGGAGGGGCGTAGCTACGACATCTCTATTCATGCTTTGAAATATGCTCTTGCCACATTGATCCAGGGTGTCGCATCGGCACTTCGTCATTAAGTTCTTGAGCAAACCTCGCACTACCTTTATTCCCTCCGTCAGATGATCCAACTCCGCAAGCTTTCTTTGGGACAGCATGCGCCAGCGTTCGGAAGCGCGAGTGACGTCGCGGAAACCAAAGAACAGATGCCGGATTTCACTCAATGTAAAGCCGAGTTGCCGCGCGCGCTGAATGATTGCTAGGCGGTAGAGTGCTGTGGGATCGTAACGCCTCTGGCCACTGCGCCGCTGTGCGGGAGGAAGCAAACCAATCCGCTCGTAGTAGCGGATCGCGGATGGCCGGATTCTAATTTGCCGTGCAACCTGCGAAATTGTTAATTGGGCCATGCGCCATTGTAACGTTCACCTTATCGGGGCTCGGCTCCTTCTAACAAATTGTTTGCAAAATTCCTCTTGCCTTAAAGTCCACTTTAAGTTGTAACGTGATCAAGGGCGGACAGAGCGACCCAGAACTTTTCCGGGGAAGGAGATGCCTCGTGCGGAAAATGAAATGGATAGCTGTACTCGTGGTGTGGTTCGCTGCAGCCAATCTTTTGGCGCAGGCAGACCAACAGTTCGTTGAGACGAAGGATCCTGCACCCCTCGACGCACAGCAGGAAAAGCGCGCACTGCAATTGCTGTTGAAGATTGCTCAGGAACAGCTCATACCCGCGGTCGATGCCATGCCCGCCGATAAATTCGGGTTCGCCCCGAGTGATGGCGAATTCCGGGGTGTGCGTACTTTTGGTCAAATGGTGAAACACCTGTCCGCAACCAATCACATTCTGGCCGCGGCAGCCTTGGGAGAGGCGTCACCGGCAGACGCGGGCGACGAGGTCGGACCGGAAGCGGTAAGAACCAAAGCCGAGATTCTTGCTTACCTGAAAAGCTCATTCGCGCATCTGGACAAGGCCATCGCGGCCATCGGTCAGGCAAACACGCCAGTGAATGCCTCGCCCATCTCTCCCCTGAAACGAGCCGAGGTGACTCGCTCGGCCTTGGTGGTGGAGTCGTTGATGCATGCTGCTGACCATTATGGACAGATGGTGGAATACCTACGCATGAACGGCGTCGTACCACCCGCGAGCCGGCCATGAAAGGTCTCGAGAAGACGCCCATAGCTTGCTCGCTGACGAGCGCAGAATTGCGCCATCGCGAGGCAGCGCTTCTTGCCCGATTCAGGTCGGCAGTCGTTGCAACTGAGGAGCTTCAGGAGGGTTATGCCTTTCGCCTTCCGGGGGACAGCAAATGCATCGGGCTTATCGCGGAATTGATTGTGGCCGAGCGGGAATGTTGTCCCTTCCTGTCATTTGAGGTGGCTGCTCTACCCAATATGGGGCCAGTCATCGTTCGGGTGATTGGCCCTGGCGATACGAAGCAGTTCTTGCGAACCGTCCTATGCAAGGCTGTGTCGACTTAAGGACATTCTGGACGAGTTGTTTAAGCCTTAAGGTGGTCGGTGAGCACATATCGTGCATAGAAGAAGCGGTCTCTTCGAACGCTCACCCTCCATCCGTGCACGGCAAAATGGCACTACGCACGCAACATTGTGAGGCAGAGACCTTCCACGTGTGTTCGTCGCCCGTGGTTGCAAGATTCACCCATCTCGCATCCGAGTCTGCGTAACTCTGTGCGTCGCTCAGGTGCGCCTACCGAAAAGAATGGGCAGCTATAGGACTGGACCGAAAAACAATGGACATTGCGCTAGAATTTCACTGCAAGCAAAACTGAAAACTCCATCGCCCATGATCGCCATCCTGCTTATCCTTGGCGGAACAATCTTCGGTGTATTCGGCGCCTTGCACGCCATCTACACACTGCTGGATTTGCGCAACCCGCGCCGACTTGTCCCTGTCGATCCTTCCGTTGCGCACGCGATGGCCAGTTCGGCGGTTAGACTGTCGCGTGGCGGCACAGACATGTGGCGGGCCTGGATTGGGTTTAACTTCAGCCACAGTCTCGGCTTGTTGCTGTTGGCCGCGGTGGCGGTATGGGCCGGATCCCGAATCAACACGCTCCCGGCAGTCATTGTGCCGGTGGTGACTCTGGTCGGCTTCATCTATCTGGTTCTGGCCCTGCTTTACTGGTTTCGTATTCCTGTCATCGGCGCTGCCATTGGCACAGCTTGCTTCGCCGCAGCCTGGATCCTGTCGAAGACCTGAATCCATAAGTTTCCTAGTCCCCGAACGAATCGCGAGAAACGACAGAAGGTACAATGCTGGACTCTAGGATCATCGAAAATTGCTCTTTCGATGCTCTTCCAGTACTAATTGGGTCAGGCGAAACCATTTTTGCCTATAACCCGGGTTCATAAGCTTGCCGAATGAGGACAGGGATCTCAGCACTGCCCGAAATAGATTCCGGCATGAGAGAGACCTCCGCAGTTCGGCCCATCAAATATTTCTCGAGTGGAGACATGCTGGGATATTTAGCTGTCACCTCCTGCGCGACCGCTTGCAAAGCCAGCACAAGCATCAGAGCAATCGAAATGGGAAGCGGTGTGTTCGTTCCCCTTCCCTTCATGATCTCTGTGAGCTGGCGGCGTTCCGCAGCAATCGCATCTCGCTCATGGGTCAAGCGGTCCACTTTCAGAGCGGCTGACCGTCTTCGTACCGGTCGTGGTGGCGTACCCATGCCATCGGGAAGACCGTCTTCGTCGCGCCCCTTGGGCACGAGGTCAATACGGGCCATCTTGCACAAGCCGCTTTCCGTCCTTTATTCGCACCGTGGTTCCGGTTTCCGGCACTTCCAGAGGATCGCCGCCAACATAGATTTTTGCGTCAACGAGAGCCTTGTAAAAGGCGCGCCACGCGCCAATATAAGGGTCAGTCACGTCTTTGTTTCTTGTCGCCCAAGCTTCCGGTGACTCGTAGATCAGCATGGCGAATTGCATCATGTCCTCCTGGGAAATGCCGGTTTCAGTTACCCCTGAACGTATGACGTTCGAGAATCGACCGATTCGACACGATTCGCTAGATTTGCACGATTCTAGGCGCAGCCTACGGTTAGGAGCGAAGAATCACGTTTACAGTCGTGTATGACACATTGGTATTCATCGTCGGATGCGATAAGAATAAACGAAGGGCTTACGGAAGCGTGAACGCCATAAGGCTCTACACCTGCCTCCATCGGCCTCCAGGTGGCGCCGACGATAAGAGGAGCCGGGAGAGACAGCCGTCGATTCCCTTTCACCAAATCAACTTCAATCCAAATTGAATTTGTCGTGAGGTCGTGGAAGTACTAGTGATTGCTCCCGCCGTGCCGGAGGTCTTTGTGCCGGAACTGGAAGATGTAAAGGTGATCAAATTTGGGGTGTTAAAGTTCGCGTGGTTCAGCAGGTTGAAAATCTCAGCGCGAAATTGGAGAGCAAGCCGCTCGTTCAATGTTGTTGTCTTGAAGGCGGAGAAGTCCCAGGTTCCCAGACCCGGACCGAGCAAGGTGTTTCGGCCCAAATTGCCATAGAAGCCACTATCGGCTGGTGGAGCCAGGAAAGCGTTTGGATTGAACCATTGAGAAGGCTTCCCGAGAATCACGGGGCCCGTGAAGCCTGGGTTCACAAATGGCCGCACCGGATTTCGAGTGTCGCCGTTGTTGGAAGGGTTATAGCTGAGCTGTGGCGTAAATGGGAAACCCGACTGAATCGTCACAGCGCTATTGACTGACCACCCGCTAACCAGAGCACTGCTCCACCCCTCCAAGCTATTGCCAATCGGTTGCCCTTTCCCGAACGGAAGGGTGTAGACGGCATTGATAACGCCGATGTGGCGAACGTCATAAGTGGCGGGTCCGTAGTCCGTCCGCAAGTTGAAAGGATTCGATACGAGCCCGGGAGCATTGGCTGCAGTCGTGCTGTTCAACGAATCGCCATCATCGAGAGCTTTTGACCAGGTGTACACACCGCGCAGTAACAATCCGCGACTCAAGCGCCGGTTGACGTCCAGTTGCAGGGCGTGATAATTGCTGATTCCCAGGGATGACCATGTCCAAGTGTTCGCCATGGTGGAATTCGCTCTGACGTTTGTTGGAACGTAATATGTACCCGCAGGAACTGGACTGCCGGCTAGTGGTGCTGGAAACGTCGAGGGGTACGTAGCTGGACACGGCGAGGCCGGACAGATGACTGGAAACGGTTCGTTCGCATCGATGCCAATTAGTTCGTGATAGCCGTGACTTCCAACATATCCGAGGGTCAGCGACGTGTCGGGTGTGATCTGCTGCTGTACCCGCAGCGACCAAGAAATCAAGGTTGGTGTCTTCATGTCTGGCTGAACGCCTCCCGGTACGAGCTTCGCGCCGCTCGGCGGAGGAGCGGAAGGATCGATTGGGAGAGATGAAACAAGAAATGGTTTCTTTGCACTTCCCACGCTGTAGACAGGATTGAAGGGAGCGTTTTGATCAGCGCGGTACCCCAGCGCGTCCTGCAGATCGTTATACATCCCGAACCCCGCGCGAATGACTGTCTTGTCGGTGAAGGGACTCCACGCCAGACCGATTCGCGGTTGCGGAAGAAATTTGGCGTTATTAACTGTAAACAGCGAGTCTCCCACATGGGGAGTGTCTGAAATTACGCCATTATTGAAGGTGTAATTGGCCGCGCGTCCATGCGCTTCATTCCAACCGGTCGTGAATTCGTCTCGAAAACCTAGAGAGAGGGTGAGTCGCGGAAAGACACGTATTACGTCTTCGGCATACCACGCACCGAACAGCGAACGCCAGTTCATCTCGGTCGGCGAGGGATTCCATAGGAAACTTGACATGGATCCCTGGAGAAAATTCGTCAGACTTGAGAAAGTCGCCTGGCCGTACTGGCTGAGCGCGATGGTTTCATTGGACTGAAACGGCTGAAACCATGCTCCAAACGTCAGTTGATGGCGTCCGCGAGTCATGGCTACGCGATCTTCGAAAGTGAATAAATTTCTAGCGATGCGAAGGTTGCTCCCATTGTTGCTGCCGGCAAGGCCAATGGCGGCCTGCGGATTTGATGCCGCGCTCCCGCCCACCACGACGGCGCCTATGGGATGCCCCAGTAGGAACCCGCTCACAGTCGGGGCCGGTGTTCCCGGAGTTGGCTCGCCTGTGAAGAAATAGCCGGCTCGGGAATATCCCACGCGTGCCACGTTGACGGTAGAAGGCGAGAAAGAATGTGTTTCGTTCAGGCTGAACACTTGCTCACGCAAGGTGAGAATGTCTGAGCTGTAAGGATCCAGAACCGTCTCGGTGAAATCGTTTCCATCGTCGATGGTGTAGACGCCTGACAAAGAATCGCGGGACGAAAGATTGTGGTCAAGTCGAACGGTTCCAAAGTCCTCTCGAATCGTTTGTAAGGGGCTGCTGAAATACTTAGCGATTCCGCAAGCAGAATTACAAGCCTCGATCGGCGATTCAGGCCACAGATTTAGAAGAGGCTGGATTGCCGAAACAGCGCTAGCGCGCGAGGCATCATCGGGGACAAAAGCCACTGAAGTCTGATGCAGATGTTGGCGAAGTCCCTCATAGTTCCCGAAGAGGAAAGTCTTGTTATTGCGGATGGGTCCCCCAAGAGCTGCGCCAAACTGATTGCGCTGGAAGGCCGGGGCCGAGCCGTGATCAAAGTAGTTGGGGGTGTCTAGAGCATTGTTTCGAAGAAATTCGTACACACTGCCGTGAAGCTCATTGGTTCCCGATTGAGTCACGATGGTGACTTGTCCACCTGGGCGCTTGCCATACTCCGGGCCATATGAGTCGCGCAGCACATTGAATTCCCGTACTGCGTCGACACCTAGCAACTGCTGACTGCTGCCGCCTGGCTGCATGTTATTTTCTGCGGCGCCGGTGAATTCCACACCGTTCAACAAGAAAATGTTCTGCTGTGGGCGATTCCCGGATACAGCGAAATTGTTGCCTGTCGTGGAATTGGAGACGCCAATGCCGCCCGTCTTTTCCCAGGTGAAGTTCACAATTCCAGGATTCAGGGTGAGCAGCAGGTCATAGCTGCGCCCGTTAAGCGGGAGATCTTTGACCTGTCTTTCGCCCACGAGCCCCGAGATATCTTGCGTCGTGAGGTTCACGACCGCAGCGTCTTCGCTGACCTTCACCTGCTCGCTGACTTGTCCTACGCGGAGACCTAAGTCTGCGCTTGCATCCTGTCCTACCAGGAGACGAATACCTGACCGAATACCTTCCGCAAAACCTTGTTTGGCGACCTTAACCTCGTACAGCCCAACCGGTAGCACAAAGAACCTGTAACGACCGCTTGCATCGGTCTCAGTGTCGTGAGAAATGCCCGTATCGATACTCTTCGCAGTGACCGTTGCGCCGGAAACTGCGGCTCCGGACGGGTCTGTAATGACTCCGGACAAGTTCGCTGATACTTGAGCCAGCGAAAATGGCACGAACAGGCAACAGAAAAAGAGCAACCAAGTCAACGGGAGCGAATTTTTCTGCCCAAGGCTCGATTTGCAAAAGGTCCACGCGTTTTGAAGAATATGCGATTCCGGCCGCTGTCTAACGCTGTACATTCTTTTCTGCTCCCACAAAGAGTGGCTTGGAGAATTTGCGAGTATATATTACAGTTGGTTGCTATGTCGAATCCGATACGAATCTATACGACTTGGCAACAAGACGAGAGGCGTGGTGTGCCGAGTCCACCTTGTTTGACTGGGCTTGCTGTGCAACTGTACGATTCGGTTCCAAATGCATGGGAACCGCAAGCCTCAACCGCCGAAGCTAGAGAACGAACAGCTGCTGAAGCCACGCGAAGCAGCTCTGGAGCTTAGCATCAGTTTTCCGACCATCAAGCAGTGGATTTACAGGAAGAAGATACGCAGCGTCCGCACAGCCGGAGGGCATCACCGCATTCCGCAGAGCGAAGTAGACCGACTGCTGTTCCGAACCAGGGCCAAGACGGCGCATGAGCGAGCACTTGTTATGCGTCGGCTGAGCGGCAGAAATCAGCTGGTTGGGAGAATTGAGAGTGTGCAAATCAGTGGCCTTATGGCTGAGGTGGTCATTTCGATCGGTGAACAGCAAATCACTTCGATTATCACTGCGCGCTCGGCTCGCGAAATGAATCTCAAGGCGGGTCAGACTGCAGCGGCTCTCATCAAAGCAACGGAAGTAATGATTCTTCGAGTGTGAAATGAAAACACTGCACCTGCAGCTGAGTGTGCTTATATTGCTAGTCTTCGGGAGCTCGGCTGCTCATTGTCAGCAACTGAAGATTGAAACGGAGTCCAGAAAACAACTTCTGAGCCGCGCCGATCTTGAATCCCTACCGCATGTAAAGGTCACAGCATCTGAGCATTCCTCCGCTTCTGTCACGTTTGAAGGAGTATTGCTCAAGAGCGTGCTGGAGAAGGCAGGGGTCACGTTTGGAGAATCGATGAAAGGAAAGCGCCTGACTAGCTGTTTGCTCGTCGAGGCTGCCGATGGGTATCGAGTCGTAATCGCTTTGCCAGAGCTGGACCCCGCCTTCACCGATAAGCAGACACTACTGGCTTTCTTGCGGGATGGAAAACCCCTTGACGCGAAAGAGGGGCCATATCGGATTGTACTCCCAAATGAAAAAAGAATGGCCCGCTGGGTGAGACAGGTTACAACGCTAAGGATTGTGGCTGTTCAGTAAACGGAATCAGTCCTTTTGAATCATCACCTCGGTCGCCTTAACGACCGCGCTTACCGCATCGCCCCTCTTCAGCTTGAGTTCGTCGGCGCTGCGTCTGGTGATAGCACTTTCAATCAAGTTGTCCCCGACGCGTACGACCACATGGGCCATAACATCGCCGAGTTGAATCTCTTCGATTGTTCCGCGCAGTTTGTTTCGAGCTGATATCGGCATGTGGTGATTATAAGACACGGTGATTATAAGACACTAGGAGCGATCATGAGGCAATTTCAGGCGTGGGTCGACCGCGTTTCTCTGCTTCGCTCCTGCGCGTCACAACGGACATCGCTCGCGTAAGCACGGTGGAGTTGGCCGAACCTCCTTCCAGCGGTTGGGGGTCGTCGCTACGTACGCCTCGCGCACGGGAGTTCAGCTGCGGAACAGGTGTCGCATCCCAAGAAAACGGCTACTTTGCGTATGAAGTGATCGCCCGCAGGCTCTTCTCGATACTGAGTCAGCTTGGTTGGTTTTGCAGATTCAACTCGGCTCTTGTTCGTCTCGATCGCGCTGTTGATGAAGGCCGCATACGAAGATGATCAGAGCCAGATACATAGCTGGTGATCAATCGAGGCTTCACGCGTCTGCGTGGTTCGCTTCACCCGGTAGCGATCGAAACGGCAGTCTTCAATATGCTTCCACTCCTACCCGATCTACCTCGCAGGGTGAAGCGTTATTCCGCGTCCCAGAACAGCAACATAGATGATTCCCACAACTGCCGCCACACCGAGCCACACGTAGTTGCGGTTAAGTTGCTCTGGCGCCCCCCTCGACTCGGTTCCTCGCGGAATGTAGTATTGCAACCACAGCAAACCGCTTTGACCACCAGCGGTCGCAGGCAGTGCGGACTGCCACAGCAGTTGTATTCCTAACGGATTCAAAAGGCCAGCTATGCATGCCAACAAAATGCCCGACAAATAAGGAAGGATGGTCAACTTTCGCAAGCGCCTCTGCTGCTCTCGCGGCACCCCCAAATAGCGCACTATCCCGATCCCAATCACCAGAACAGCGACATAATAGTAGGAAACTGACCCCATCACGACCAGCAGCACTCTCCAAAGCCAATGCGGGTGCAGCCCTGAAATCACCGCTGCCCAATCCCCGAAGTCTGTCACGCCTGAGAAGAGGAAATACCCTGTTCCTGCAAACAAATTAAATGCGCAACTGATGAACACGAAGTAGCGGGTTGCCATCGTGGCGTTCTTGGAGTTGCGCAGCACGCACCAAAAGATCAGCCCCGCCCCGAGATTTGCCAATGTTCCACTCGCCTCGACCAGACGAGAGTCGAACGCACTCGACCAAGCGACGGTCGTGAGCAATCCGGACTGCGCTCCCGTTAACAGAGCAGTCAACCCGTGTCCGACTCCCTCGTGCAAGATGTTCGAAAAAGTCCCCGCAACAACGCTGATCGCGCAAATCGTGAGTACGTCGTCGCGAGTCGGGGTTGGTTCCTCAAGCAGTGGGATGGCGGCTGTCGTCGAGGTCATAGACATGCGAAGGCGTTCGAGATTTTACTCCGAGCCTCTGAAATTTCTCTAAGTACCGATTGGATGGCGCATCTGGGGGGATCTCTCGTCGGTCCTGGCTTTGGCAGTTCCTCTCGCACTCTGGGACCTCTTGGCGATCCGCCAACGGCTGAGCCGGGTAAATCTCGACACCGGTGTTTTGCGAGGCCAGCTCTGGCGTGTGTCGCTGTTCGCTCACATCTTCGATTCCCCCTCTCCACGCCGTCTGCGCTTGTCTGGGGGTTTTCAGTTGGTAATCAGCGTAGACAGTCTCACAAGCACGACGGTCTAGTGAACTAAACATTCCCATCGTCTCCGAGCCAGAGATCAATGCTGCGCCATCCCCTCAGCAGCTACCGCATAGAATGGCGACGTCCCAGGGGCGTCTGTGATCTGGGTGCCGAGATCGAGCAGATATTCGAGCGGTTCAGGGAGAATGCGGCTATCGCTTCCCTCTCGAGACGGCTGCGTTCGTACTTCATACAATACCTGATCCAAAGCACCCCGTGGCAACTTCCACGACCTACTTCAGGTATGCTCGTACCAGACTAATAAGATCTTCGGTCAATTCTTGAGGAGACCCACCGCCACGATCGGGATGAAGAATGTGCAGACGGACGTGATCCTCTAGGATTTCGGCCATTAGGCTATTTACTCCGCCACGAATCGCAGCCAAGAGCATCAGGATATCGGCACATTCATCGCCGCCGGTTACGGAACGTTGGACCGCATCAATTTGTCCTGCCAGCCGCTTGATCCGAGAAAGGAGCTTCTGCTTGTCTTTGGAGATTTCCGGAAGCTTGTCCTTCATAAAATTTCTGTGTTTCTCTCGCACTTTTTTGATTGACAGATAGGGTAGGGGGGTATTATATAAAGGATCGAGCGGGAAATCCAGTCAGTCACTCCCGCTCGGATCGTTCAAGGACGTATGAAAACTAGCGTTGAGGACCAGCCTCCGATCGGCGGCCTCCCAGTGTAGAAGAAATAGTTCGGTGTCCCGATAAGCTCTTTTGTCTGCCGCCCATCGCCTCACCTCTGCTTCTTCTGCTCGGAAAACACAACTTGAAGAAATCAACGGTCGAGGAGCGCTGTAACCAGCGATTCTCCCGCGCCTCCACGGTAGTGTTGCGGCTTGGGACACCCCTCACAACGCCCGGGCAGGCGGTATGCCACCAGACCGTACAGGCAGGAAAAGAGAAATGCGGGAAAGAGTGCTTTCAATTTCGACCACAGGCGCACGTGCCACACTGCCGCAAGTGCGTGGCCGTGTGGTGGGCAGTAAATGGCTGTACAACGTCTTCACATTCTTGGTTGTCTTCGGGCCTGGCCTGATCGTCATGGAAGCTGACAACGACGCGGGCGCCGTTTCAACTTATGTCCAAGCCGGGGCCCAGCACGGCACGAAGCTACTTTGGTTGTTGCTCGTCCTGTTGCCAGTCACCTATTTCATACAGGAAATGGTGGTGCGCCTGGGCATCGCTACAGGCAAGGGACACGCCGCCATGATCTACCAAAGATTCGGTCGCTGGTGGGGGCTGTTTTCACTGGTGGATCTCCAACTGGTGAATTTCCTCACCCTGGTTACCGAGTTCGCGGCGATTTCCCTGGCACTGAGCCACATAAATGTCGCACCAACGGTTGGAGTACCGCTGGCAGCAGTTGCTCTGATTGCGATGGTGCTCACCGGAAGCTATCGACGGTGGGAGCGGATTACGGTGTTTTTGTGCCTCCTAGACGCTATGTGGGTGTTAGTCGCACTCAAACTGCGCCCCTCATGGGGAGAGATCGTTCATAACATCATCGTTCCGGGGATTCCCGAAGGCGGTCTCACACCAGGCTTGGTGTTTCTTATGATCGCCATCGTAGGAACGACCATAGCTCCCTGGCAACTTTTCTTTCAACAGAGTTGCATTGCTGACAAACGGTTGCGGTTCTCCGACCTGAAATGGGAGCGGCTGGATACCTTTCTGGGAGCGGTATTCACGATTGTCGTCGCTGCCTGCATGTTGATTGCGGGCAACGCAGCGAAGGTGCATGGGATCAGTTTTTCGGATCCTGCACAGATGGCGAACGATCTGCACTTGATGTCAGGAGAGGCAATTCGCAGCGCAATTCTCCTGTTAATGATCAACGCGGCGGTATTAGGTACGACCGCCATCTCGCTTTCGAGCGCATGGGCCTACGGTGAGGTCAAGGGCTGGCCGCATAGCTTGGAGACACCGATCAAGAAAGCGCTAGGGTTTTACTTGACCTACGTTTCCTGCGTGGCCTTGGCCGCAGCTATCGTGCTGATCCCAGGTGCCCCGCTGCAACTGATCATCCTGGGCGTGCAGGTGCTGGCCGGCATCATGCTGCCCTCGGCCATTATTTTTTTGCAACTTTTGTTGAACGACAAAGAAGTTCTGGGCCACGAGTTCGTCAACAAGCCCTGGAACAATTGGGTGAACTGGACCATCATCATCGCCCTTTTCATCCTTTCCCTGACGTTGGCAACCCAGGTGCTTGCTCCAAGCCTATTCCCCACAACCTAGGGTGGAAAGTGAGGTGCGTTATGAGCGTGCTGAGATTGATGAGACCAACTGAGATTAACCAGGTGTCGGAGAACCACTTCGTGGTGGTGCATCCGCTGGACGACGCTCCCGAACAAAAAGTGGACACAGTGCCGCTCGGACCGATGCCGATGACCACAAGTGTGAAGCTCTCGCTGGTGGCTTTGAGGGGATATCTGATTTTGATGATGTTGCTCGTTTTATACCACGTCATCGATTTGGCCGGAGCTTTGCGGCAGCATTCGCTCTGAAGTCATATGGATGAGGGACACGGCCTGCGAATCAGCAGAGGAGAAGAGATGGGGAGGACCATTGGCACAATACGGCTTGCGCGCACAGCGCTGCTTTGGCTCCTGATGGTTCTTGCTTGCGCGTTGTGTGCCTCGGCTCAGTCTGCTCAACCGAATGACGCGGATCAACAGTCCAAGGTGATCGGCTACGCAACTCCCGAGGACACGAATGATCCCCCAGCAATGTTTCCGCACGTGACCGATACCAGGTACTGGCTCTCCGGCCAGGGAAATTTCATCTTCCAGACGCACCCGCCGTTTCACGCTTCCTATAGCGGCGCAAACAGTTTGGATCCGAATTATGAAAAGGCCACGTCTCGCGTTCTGACTTTGTATACGGGCGTGCGGCTGAACAATTCGACTGAACTTTTGGTCGATATCGAAGAAGCGGGAGGAGCCGCCCTGAGTACCGGACTTGGTCTGGCTGGCGCGCCTGATCTGGATATTGTGCGTAATCCGCTGCTGAGCAAAGCGCCCTATCTGGGCCGAGGAATGATTCACAAGGTTTTTGCTCTAAGTAAGGACAAAGTCGAAAACGAGCGCAACGCTCTCTCGCTCTTTGACGAACTGCCTCGCCGTCGTCTCGAAATACGCTTCGGAAAATTCAGCATGGTGGATTTCTTTGACCAAAACTCCGTTGGTTCGGACACGCACTTGCAGTTCGCCAACTGGACCGTGGACAACAACGGGGAGTATGACTATGCTGCTGACACGCGCGGGTACACCGTTGGAATAACGGCCGATTATGAGGACCGCAACTGGGGATTCCGTTTTGCCGAAGCGCTCATGCCAAAGGTTGCCAACGGTATTGATCTTGTGTGGAGGCCTTGGCAGGTCCACGCCGAAAATTGGGAGTACGAATTACGTCGGGGACTCATCCCTAAAAGGGCGGGCGTCGTGCGCCTGCTGGCTTTCACAAATTACGCGAACATGGGAATTTACAGGCAAGCCGTGGCCCAGTTTGAAGACCACCAGGTCGCAAGACCTGACATTACGAAGCACCCCTGGCATATCACGCGCAAGTATGGTTTCGGTGTCAACTTCGAGCAGAGCCTCACACGCAACCTGACTGCTTTCGGACGTTTGGGATGGAACAACGGGAAAACAGAATCGTTTGCCTACACGGAAGTTGATCAAACCTTGGCTGCAGGCCTGGGTGCCAACGGTCGATGGTGGCGCCGTCGTTATGACCGCTTCGGGATAGCCTTCGTCACGAACGCAATTTGCAAGGATCACCAGGACTATCTTGTCAAAGGTGGGTATGGATTTCTGCTTGGCGACGGCGCGCTCAACTACGGACGCGAGAACATCGTCGAGAGCTACTACACGGCTCACGTGTGGCGCGGTGTATATGTAGCTCCCGGCCTGCAGTATATTGTGAATCCCGGCTACAACCGCGACCGGGGTCCGGTCCTCGTTCCCGCATTTCGTCTTCACCTAGAGCTTTAAAAACAGCGACGGAGACGCTCCTCCTAACAAAACAGCCGTAAAGCAGCCTTTCGCAATTGCTCTGCCGTGTAATCGTGGTTCTGGTCGGCAGCAACGGCCTGCGTGCGGTAGACGCGAATGAGCCTTGATATGGGATTGATGGACTTGTTTCCAC
This sequence comes from Terriglobales bacterium, assembly GCA_051986135.1. Taxonomy (GTDB): domain Bacteria; phylum Acidobacteriota; class Terriglobia; order Terriglobales; family Acidobacteriaceae; genus Gp1-AA122. The sequence continues at coordinate 22,697 of JBPYDQ010000059.1, forward strand.
TCAATGTTGGAACGACGTGACCGCCACCATCGGGAGCGCCCATTCCAGCACTCCTATGAACGGTCCCCTGTCTTGGGTTCCTGCGTGAGAGATGGATTGCCCACCCGAGTGGATGATCAGGCTACGAGACGAGACCTGATATTTCTCGATTTGTTATGTTTCGATACCTCCGCTACGATCTTGGAAAACCGTCCAGGCTCTTCGTGCAGGGCTAAATCCGCCTGGGAGACGATGCCGATCACACCATCGTCGCTATCCACAATCGGAATGCGTCGTACCTGATGCTCCTGCATCAGTCGCTCACAGGAATCGACATTGTCGTCTTCGCGGCAAGCAACTGGGTCGGCCGTGACAAATTTCTCGACGGCAGTCTTCTGAGGATCCATTCCGCGCGCGACTACGGAGCAGCACAGGTCGCGATCGGTGATCATGCCTATCAGTTTACGCGACTGCTGATCCTTCACCACGGGCAGCGACCCAACGTTTTTGTCGCACATTGCTTTAGCTACATGTTGCGCGGTATCAGATGCCAAGCAGCAGTGTGGATCGTGGCACATAATGTCTTTAATCTTCATGGTTCCTCCTTATTTATTGGCTAATCCCGAGCCCATGCTCACTTAGCTTCCACTTGTGATGCATGGAAGCACACGAAGGGTATCGGGTCAGCTCACGTCTATTGGCTTCTTCCGCACCGGATTAGGAGAACGCGAGATGCGACTGCCTGATGCGAACTGCACTAATGAACCTGGCTTTCGATGCTATGGCGCGCACTGGGCTGTGTGTCAGCGTGCGACTGAGAAGCTCGCGAATGAGACTGGCAAAGTCCGGGCGCAACATAGCCCGTGACGTAGAGGAAGCTTGATCCGGAAAGTAAATAGCATCCCGGGTTTCTGCCGTCCGGCTATTCGCGATTCGCTTGATTCAAATCCCCGGAATCCTTATTCACATGCCTGGAACATACAGCCAGCAAAGCAGGCTGGCCTCATACTACCGGAAATTAGTGATTCTGCACTCGCCCTATTGATTGGCAGTGACGCCAATTTATGAATAGCTCCTGGAGCTGGAACGCAGGAACTCCAATCATAATATCGCTGTGCGCGTGCCAGGATCAGGAGA